>NZ_JAVJNP010000109.1:0-86501 GCF_040217205.1 Coleofasciculus sp. A1-SPW-01
TTGAGCGAGAGGTGGGGACAGGGCGGGTTTTGTAGAAAAGTTATGGGTGGGTCGGTTGAGTTTGTCCCTAAACCCGCCCCTACGTTAGATTTTTTCTCAATATCTAATTGATAGATTAAGCGGAAATCAGACCAGAAAACATATTTGAGTTCAAAGCGCGATCGCTACCGGAAGATATCCGGGTAAAATGGGAATGATAGAGAGCGTTTGAGCGAGAGGTGGGGACAGGGCGGGTTTTGTATAAAAGTTATGGGTGGGTCGGTTGAGTTTGTCCCTAAACCCGCCCCTACGTTAGATTTTTTCTCAATATCTAATTGATAGATTAACCGGAAATTCGACCAGAAAAACTATCTGATTTCAAAGCGCGATCGCACCCACAAGCTGTAGGGGCGGGTTTAGGAATTAAATGAACTAACCCACCTCAAACTCAACAACGAAACCCGCCCTAATCACAACCTAAATTTTTCGGTTAACCTCAAATTCAATAACAAAACCCACCTGATTTTAAACCGCGATCGCCACCGGAGGATATCCGGGTAAAATGGGAATGATAGAGAGCGTTTGAGCGAGAGGTGGGGACAGGGCGGGTTTTGTATAAAAGTTATGGGTGGGTCGGTTGAGTTTGTCCCTAAACCCGCCCCTACGTTAGATTTTTTACCCCGATATCCAATTGATAGATTAAGCGGAAATCAGACCAGAAAACCTATTTGATTGAAAAGCGCGATCGCACCCAAAAGCTGTAGGGGCGGGTTTAGGAATTAAATGAACTAACCCACCTCAAACTCAACAACGAAACCCGCCCTTTATTCAATGGCGCTTTTGAACTCAATTTGTTCAAGGGGTTGTAATTTAAGCAAAGATAGGCTCGCATCCCTTACGACAAACTACAAACTTTAAAAAATTCCTCACCTGAACATCGGTGGGTTAGGTTGGATACTTCATTGAATGGTTATTCGCCTCTATTAAATCCCGCCTAACCCACCCTACGACACTAATGTAAAAAATATCAATCTCTTGTAGGGGCGGGTTTAGGGACTCAATTGGGTGGCTTAACCATAAATGAACAACAAAACCCGCCCTTTATTCAATGGCGCTTTTGAACTATAGTCACGCCATCTCTGCGTAGCCCCAGAGGACGCTACAATACCCACTATCCCCACCAGCCTCGCCCGATTACTCGGCGTGAACAGTACATCATTGACCTTTATTGTTACTGTGAATTAGGGATGACACCCAGGGACTTTTATGCCAAATGGGATGTCACATATGAACAAATTTCTCATATTTGCGATCGCTCCCTGGGAACCGTACAATGTTGGTTTAACCGAGGTCAAGGACATCGCCCTCCTAAACCCGTTGATTTGCGCCATTTGGCAATTATGGATTTTTTGTTAGAGCATTTTGAAGAGATTCCGGAAAAACTTAGAACTATCCTTTGTTCTCCATAATCGGTGGGTATTTGTAGGGGCGCATAGACGTGCGCCCTTTATTGAATGACGCTTTTGAACCTAACCCACCCAACGCGACCAAGAAATTATGACTTTTTGCAATTCAGTATCAGACTATACTGTTTTTTTGAAGCATTTTCCGACAAAACTCAACCCTTAACTAAATTAAAGCCAAATCCCCCAAATCTTATCGTTTTGTTAAAGCGTGGCTTGTACTTCTGGTGGAGTTGGTTTATCGTAATCCAACAAGCTGATGGTGTCACAGCGGAGATACCCGCCGTTAAGGTAAAAGGCAGAAGGCTCCGAGACTCCAAGGCAGAAGGTAGAATAAAAAACGCTTGTATAGTAAGCTGTTGCACCTTTTTCCACTGGATACTGATTTCCGCTACGTTACACCAGATAGCTTTCCAACCTCTACACTGAAAAACGGGCGCAAGGATGGTGCCCCTACAACCCTCGTCGTTTTTGGGTCATTTTGAGATGAAAAGCAACCAACTGCCGAAAAAACAAGGTTTATACGATCCACAGTTTGAACACGATGCTTGCGGTGTCGGATTCGTCGTGCAGATGAAGGGGAATAAGTCCCACGATATCGTGGAACAAGGGCTAACGATTCTGGCAAACCTGGAACATCGCGGCGCGTGTGGTTGTGAACCGAACACTGGAGACGGTGCGGGGATTTTAATCCAAATCCCAGATCAGTTTATGCGGAAAGTCGCCGCCGCCGATAACATTACCCTACCGGAAGCGGGTGAATATGGAGTGGGGGCGATTTTTACCTCCCCTGATTCAATGATTCGCCAGCAGAGTCGCCAGATTTTTGAGAAAATTGCCACCGAAGAAGGGCAAAGAGTTCTGGGGTGGCGGGATGTTCCCGTGGATGACTCCCCCCTGGGAAGTATCGCTAAACTGGGTGAACCCTTTATGCAACAGGTGTTCCTCCAGCGTTCCCCCAACCTGGCTGATGATTTAGCCTTTGAACGGAAACTCTATGTGATCCTGAAACGGGCGGAAAAAGAAATTAGCCAGTCAGAGGTTGACCCCTGTTGGTATACAGCCAGCCTCTCCTGTCGGACGATTGTGTACAAAGGGATGCTGACGCCGATACAGGTGGGACAATATTATCCCGAACTCCATGATCCGGATCTCAAAAGCGCCCTAGCCTTAGTGCATTCCCGGTTTAGTACCAACACCTTCCCCAGTTGGGAACGCGCCCACCCCTATCGCTACATTGCTCATAACGGGGAAATTAATACGCTACGGGGTAATATTAACTGGATGCACGCCCGACAGTCACTGTTTAAGTCTGAGTTGTTTGGGGATGACTTAGAGAAAATTCAGCCCGTTATTGATTTAGAGGGGAGTGACTCGGCGATATTCGATAACTCCCTAGAAATGTTAGTCCTGTCTGGGCGTTCTTTACCCCATGCGGTAATGATGATGATTCCAGAACCCTGGACAAATCATGAGTCGATGAGTGCGGAGACAAAGGCATTCTATGAGTATCACTCTTGTCTGATGGAACCCTGGGATGGTCCTGCGTCTATCGCCTTTACCGATGGTACGACGATTGGGGCAGTTTTGGATCGGAATGGGTTGCGTCCATCGCGGTATTATGTGACCAAGGATGATCGGGTAATTATGGCATCGGAAGCCGGAGTGTTACCCGTGGAACCCGAAGACGTGGCATTTAAAGGGCGCTTGCAACCCGGGCGGATGTTCTTGGTGAATATGGAACAAGGGCGGATTATTGCTGATGAGGAATTGAAACAGGCAATTATTACCGAACATCCCTACCAAGAGTGGATTGACGAATACATGGTCGAACTGGCACAGTTAAAAGATGCGCCAGAAGTCCCCCAATCGGAACCCGACACCCTAATTCAACGACAAATCGCATTCGGCTATACCTTCGAGGAATTGCGGATGCTAATGGCACCGATGGCACAGAATGGGGTAGAAGCGGTGGGTTCCATGGGTTCAGATACACCATTGGCGGTGTTATCCGATCGCCCGAAGTTACTGTACAATTATTTCCAGCAACTGTTTGCCCAAGTCACCAATCCCCCGATTGATTCGATTCGGGAAGAAATTATCACCTCAGCGGAAACCACAATTGGTTCAGAACGCAACTTACTCGAACCCGAACCCCAGAGTTGTCATTTAATTGAACTGAAAACGCCGATTCTGACGAACGAGGAGTTGGCAAAGCTGAAATATGTGTCCGAAGGGGAGTTTAAATCGGTTACCCTTCCAATTCTATTTGACCCCAAGGCTGGGGTGAAGGGATTGGAAACAGCGCTGGATGAGATTTGTGGGAAAGCGGATAGTGCGATCGCAGAGGGGACGACTATAATTATTCTCAGCGATCGCGGCATTGATAAAGACCATGCACCGATTCCCGCTTTACTGGCGGTGGCGGGATTACATCACCACCTAATCCGCAAAAAGACACGTACCAAGGTGGGAATCGTCTTAGAATCCGGAGAACCTCGCGAAGTTCATCATCATGCGCTGCTTATCGGGTATGGTTGCGGTGGGATTAATCCCTATCTGATCTATGAAACCATTGACGATATGATCAGTCAGGGTTTGCTGGAAAATATTGATCGCAAAACAGCCCAGAAAAACTATATCAAAGCCGCCACCAAAGGGGTAATTAAAGTCGCCTCCAAGATTGGCATTTCCACCATCCAAAGCTATCGCGGTGCCCAAATCTTTGAAACCATTGGACTCAAACAAGCACTTGTTGATAAATACTTTACTTGGACAGCTACTCGGATTGAAGGGGCGGATTTAGACGTAATTGCCCAAGAAGCCATTATGCGTCATAGTTACGCTTTCCCTGACCGAGAAGTGAATGGACATACCCTAGATGCAGGCGGCGAATATCAGTGGCGCAAAGACGGGGAAGCCCACCTATTGAGTCCGCAAACCATCCACGCCCTGCAAAATGCTGTGCGTCAGGGTAGCTATGACCTGTATAAAGAATACGCTACCCTAATTAATGAGCAGACCAAGCAACATTTTACCCTACGCGGACTCCTACAATTCAAGAAACGCGACCCCATTCCCTTAGAGGAAGTGGAACCCGTGGAGGCGATTACCCGACGCTTCAAAACCGGGGCGATGAGTTATGGTTCTATCTCCAAAGAAGCGCACGAATCCCTAGCCATCGCCATGAACCGAATTGGCGGGAAATCCAATACTGGGGAAGGCGGAGAAGATCCCGAACGCTATACCTGGACAAATGAAAATGGCGATTCTAAGAACAGCGGGATAAAACAAGTCGCATCCGGGCGGTTTGGCGTCAACAGTTTGTATTTGTCTCAAGCCAAGGAACTCCAAATCAAGATGGCACAGGGGGCGAAACCGGGAGAAGGGGGACAGTTACCGGGGCGCAAGGTGTATCCTTGGATTGCTAAGGTCCGCAACTCGACGCCGGGAGTCGGCTTAATCTCACCCCCACCGCACCACGATATCTACTCAATTGAAGACTTAGCCGAGTTAATTCATGACTTGAAAAACGCCAACCGCAACGCCCGGATTAATGTGAAACTGGTGTCTGAGGTGGGTGTGGGAACTATCGCGGCGGGGGTGGCAAAAGCCCATGCGGATGTGGTGTTGATTTCTGGTTTTGATGGCGGAACCGGTGCATCGCCGCAAACCTCAATTAAACACGCCGGATTACCCTGGGAATTAGGGGTGGCGGAGACGCATCAAACTCTGGTATTGAATGATCTGCGATCGCGGATTGTGGTGGAAACCGATGGTCAAATGAAAACTGGGCGCGATGTGGTCATGGCGGCACTATTAGGGGCAGAGGAATTTGGCTTCTCTACGGCACCTCTCGTGACCCTGGGCTGCATTATGATGCGAGTTTGTCAAAAAAACACCTGTCCGGCGGGAATTGCCACTCAGAACCCGGTGCTGCGTCAGAGTTTCATCGGCAATCCGGATCATACGGTGAACTTCATGACCTTTGTCGCCCAAGAAGTGCGGGAAATCATGGCACAGTTGGGATTCCGTACCCTGAATGAAATGGTAGGGCGTGTGGATGTCTTGGAAGCGAAGCAGGCGGTGGATCATTGGAAGGCGAAGGGATTGGATTTATCCCAGATTCTCTATCAGCCGGATGTGGGACCTGAAATTGGGCGCTATTGTCAAATTCCTCAGGATCATGGGTTGGATAAGTCCCTGGATATGAGGGTTCTACTCGATTTATGCAAAGGTGCGATCGCCAAGGGTGAAAAAGTAACCGCTACCCTACCGATTCAGAATACCAATCGGGCGGTTGGCACAATTTTAGGCAATGAAATCACCAAGCGTCATTGGCAGGGGTTACCGGAGGATACCATCCATCTGCATTTCCAAGGAAGTGCGGGTCAAAGCTTTGGCGCATTTGTCCCCAAGGGTGTCACCTTAGAACTCGAAGGAGATGCCAATGACTACTTTGGCAAAGGATTATCTGGAGGTAAATTAATCCTCTATCCCCCCGCCCGTTCCACCTTTGTCCCCCGTGAAAATATCATCGTCGGGAATGTCGCCCTCTATGGCGCAACGGCGGGTGAAGTCTATATTCGGGGAATGGCTGGTGAACGGTTCTGTGTTCGCAACTCAGGGGTTAACGCGGTAGTGGAAGCCGTGGGTGATCATGGGTGCGAATATATGACGGGCGGTAAAGTAGTGGTTTTGGGTCCAACTGGGCGCAACTTTGCGGCGGGAATGAGTGGCGGTGTCGCCTATGTGTTGGATGAGAAAGGTGATTTTGCTACTCGTTGCAATACCCAGATGTCCGACTTAGAGAAACTGGAAGATGAGGAGGAAATTGAAATCATCCACCAAATGATTGCTAAACACGTCGAGTACACCAAGAGTCAATTAGGGTTAACCATCTTGGCGAATTGGACAGAAATGGTGCCGAAGTTTGTCAAGGTGATACCGAAGGATTACAAGCGGGTATTGGCTTGTCTGCATAAAGCTGAGGAAGCGGGGTTAAGTGGCGATGATGCGCTGACGGCGGCGTTTGAAGAAAACGCCCGCGATTTAGCCCGGATTAGCGGTAGCTAGTGCTTACCGTAGTGGACTGACCCAGCTTAGGACTTTGTTTGTAGTGAGAACTTTAGTTCTCTAACGCCTAGCTGGAGAGGGCTAAAGCCCTCACTACGTACCCAATCTATTGCACCATTTTAGCTGAGTCACGCCAGTAGGGTGCGTTAGCGTAGCGTAACGCACCATTTCCCAAGGATTTGATCACAGGGCGACCCG
This sequence comes from Coleofasciculus sp. A1-SPW-01, assembly GCF_040217205.1. Taxonomy (NCBI): domain Bacteria; kingdom Bacillati; phylum Cyanobacteriota; class Cyanophyceae; order Coleofasciculales; family Coleofasciculaceae; genus Coleofasciculus; species Coleofasciculus sp. A1-SPW-01. The sequence goes on from NZ_JAVJNP010000109.1 coordinate 6,717, forward strand.
AGTCAATTAAATGGACACCATTTTTCATTGATGCAGGCGGGTCGCCCCTACAGCCATAAACGGTTCTTTTCCATGCAATGAAATTCGAGATTAACTTTACTCCTATAGCTGCCAATCATATACGCGCCTATAGAAAATTTGCCCAAAAAACTATTCTTGATTCTATCGAAGCACAGCTATCCAATGAACCCACACTAGAAACTAGAAACAGAAAACGACTGGGAGAAAATGAACTATCCGATTGGGAACTGCGAGTGGATAACTATCGGGTTTTCTATGATGTAGTTATAGAAGACGATTCCTGTATCGTTCAGATCAAGGCTGTGGGACACAAAGAACACAATACACTTTACATTGGTGGTAAAGAGGTTCAGATATGAAAATTATCAACGTAGAAAGTGGACAACTTACGCTAGATGAGGTCATGACGCTGGCACAAGGAGAAGCTATCGTTTTACGCAAGCCCGACGGCGCACTGTTTGCCCTCGCCCCCGTCGATGAGTTTGCGGTGGAAGTGGAACTACTGAAACATAATACTGAATTTATGGCATTTTTAAGAGAACTATCTCAGGAAAAAGCAACCATTTCACTGCAATCATTGCGAGAAGAATTGGGGTTATAACGATTGCTATTTGAACGGCGACTAGAGCCATGAATAGAGGATACCATGGATTACGAACTTTATTCAGACGTTATCTTGCTTGGCGATAGTCCTGAAGCTGGACTTTATGCAGGTGATATCGGTACAGTTGTCGAAAAACATAACGTTGCTGAATTAGAAACGGGTTATAGTGTTGAATTCTTTGATAGGTTAGGCAATACCGTAGCCGTTATGACTCTACCTGCAAGTTCCCTCCGTTCACCAACTCATGCAGACCGACCAACGGTTAGAGACTGTATCTCTGATTTATGACCGATGAATTCCCAATCTTACTGGTTACGCAAGAAGCGTATGAAGCCTCCTCAAATGAAACGTTAGGGAGTAAATATAAGTTTTGGTTCTACCACAAAGAACTTGGTCGTTGTCTTTATAAGCAAAGCCGACCCAACCTAGGGGAAGATTGGGCAGAAAAAGTCGCCTCAGAATTATGTAAACTCTTGGGACTTCCCCATGCGGTTTACGAATTGGCTTTCACTTGGAAAGGCGATCGCGGTGTCGTTTCACCTAACTTTTTACCGAAATCGGGGACGCTGGTTCATGGTAACGAACTGCTTTCCTCAATTGTGCCGAACTATCCGGCGTTTGGGACGTATGGTATATCACAACATACAATAGATAGAGTATTGAGGGTGATTGCCGGGGAATCTGTCCATTTACCGATTGATTGGACACCGCCCTCTGGTATCCAAACAGCAGTAGATGTGTTTGTTGGTTATCTGCTGCTAGATGCGTGGATTGGCAATGGCGATCGTCACCATGAAAACTGGGGAATTGCTCGCATGAAAACAGCATCAGCGTCCGCTGAAACTGAACACCTAGCACCAACCTATGACCATGCTTCCAGTTTAGGACGCGATCTCTCTGACGAGCAAAGGCAGAAACGCTCAGTTCAGGCTTATGCCAATAAATGTTTTTCGGCGTTTTATGGCAGTGTTGATGATAGAAAAACGCTTAAAACCTTTGATGTGTTCTCACTGGTGGCTCATCGCTATCCCCAAGCGGCTTCTGTGTGGTTAGCGCGGCTAGAAACGATCCAAAAGGCTAATACTTTAGCCATCTTTAATCGCATTAACCGATCGCGCATTTCTCCCGAAGCCATCAACTTTGCTCAGGAGATTCTGGACATCAATAAACATCGGCTACTTACCTTGAGGAAAACACGACCTTGAAAACACCAAAAACACTATTTTTAGCTTGGCAAGATCCGATTAGTCGCTATTGGTTCTCGATTGGTCGGTTAACCTTTGATGGAAGAGTTTATCAATTTGTTTATACTCAAGGGGTAAAAGAGGCGGAAGCCAAATGTGCTTTTCAGCCATTATCTTCGTTTCCGTACTTAGATGAAGTTTATACATCAACTCAATTATTCCCCGTTTTTGCGAATCGGTTAATGTCGCGATCGCGTCCAGATTATTCTAGTTTTATGGAATGGTTAAATATTCCCAAGGATGAACATGACCCCATGACAATTTTAGCCCGCAGTGGTGGGGAACGAGAAACCGATACACTCGCCGTTTTTCCTTGTCCAGAAATTGACGCACAAGGACAGTATCATTTATATTTTTTCTCCCATGGGCTGCGGCATTTGCCAAGCTGTGCCATTGAGCGGATTAATCAGTTTGAATCGGGTGAAAAATTATGGTTAGCTCACGAATTTCAAAATCCTTACGATGCTCAAGCTTTAATTTTAAACACAGAAGACCACTACATTGTCGGCTATTGTCCGCGATATTTGCTGGCAGAAATGTTTGAGTTAATTCGACACAAGTTAAACCTAGAGGTACAGGTAGAACGTGTGAATAAACCTCCAAAACCACTTCAGTTTCGGTTATTGTGTAAAATAACTGTTCAGGCGAGCCATGATTATCATCCTTTCTCTAATCCTCACTATCAACCCCTGATAGCAGGATTTGCGCGATCGCGTCCTCATTCTCAGCTAAACTGTTAGATAGGTTAACCATTTTCATAGGTAATAACAAGGGTTGATATGTCGTTATTTCAAGATTTAAAGAGAGCCTTGAAATAAATTTCAGGCTCAAAGCTAAAGTAAACTAAAGCTTACTGAATTATTGTATCAGGTTATTAACCCGTTTTAACGGGTTTTAGCTCTTAGCCCGTAGACGCGGAGCGGCTTCTCTTCGAGTATTTTAATTCAGGGCTGACTATCAACCCCTGATGGCAGAATTTGCGCGATCGCGTCCTCATTCTCAGCTAAACTGTTAGATGGGTTAATCATTTTGCCTGATACCCAATCAAGATTAATCTATCGTGATTTGGGCAAGACTGATCCAATAATTTTATTATTGTAACCTATTGGATATTTCCCGAAATGGTACAAACACCATCCCCAACGCTTACCCTAGCCGAATTTCTCCAACAACCCGAAACCCAACCCGCCAGGGAATATATTGATGGCAAAATTGTACAGAAGCCAATGCCCAAAACTCGCCACTCTCGACTTCAGAGTAAGTTAATTCAATCGATTAATAATATTAGCGAAGCCGAACAACTTGCTTATGCTTTTCCTGAACTGCGTTGCACCTTTGGCGGACGGTCAATTGTTGCCGATATAGCGGTTCTGCGGTGGGAACATATTCAGTTTGATCAACAGGGCGAACCCCTTGATGATGTGGTCATCCCGCCAGATTGGATGATTGAAATTCTCTCACCCAACCAAAGTTCTAATCAGGTTACAGGTAATATTCTGCACGCGCTCAAGTATGGGTGTCAATTGGGATGGCTACTTGACCCAGAGGATCGTTCAATTTTAGTGTTTATGCCTCAACAACAACCAGAGTTAAAGAATAATCGTGATGCGTTAATTGGGTTAGAAGGCATTCCATTAACGTTAACCGTTGAGCAAGTCTTTGGTTGGTTAAAAATGAAAAGATAGCATTTTTATGAGTGTTTTATTGGGAAGGTGGGGCGGTGTCAGGTATGGTCAACGTAGAACCTGCAAGACTTCGTGGATTTTGCCTCTGTTGTAAATTGTTACATTCTGCTGAAACCTTTATATGTTAAATTTTACAAGTCTCGATGCGAGAAAAGAGACCTCTACTGAGCCGCTCTGATAACTGTGGGAGATGTCCCTGGGGGGCAGTTAGACTAAAGGTAAGGTCTGAATGCATTAACCAACCATCTTTTTCACGCCAACCCACGGTATCACCAAACTTTTTATAGATGTCATAATCATATACGCCTGGTTGACCCCCTACACTTTGCCAGATTTGCTTTTGAACAGAAAAACCAAAGCGTCCATTACTATATTTTACCCAGAGACGGTCAATCGTTCGTAGGTCAGTACAAGGAAATTGGTCTATATCTTCTCTTTCAACATCCAACCAGCTTTCTTTGCCAATCACAGCCAGCATTTTATCTGCCGTTTCTATATCCGCTTCTTTCCACTCTCCAGCAGCTAATAAATCTCGCAGTCGGCGGTAATCGATACCACATTCTGAACTCAAATCATCATCCAAATTCTCAGGAATCAATAACCGCAACCATTCCGACACCGATTGAGGGCGATTTTCCGGTTGAAGTTCCATTCCCGTCAAAATACCTTGATTCACCCTATCACTCACATTTGAATTCAGCGCTTGTGGCGGTTGTAACCCATCCCGCACCACTCGCATAAATGCTGGCGGTGGTACTTTTGTCGTCAGCAAACAATACAGCGTCGCCGCTAACCCATACACATCTGTATATTCTCCCCGATGCGCCTGTTCATCATACTGCTCAATCGGCGCAAACCCTGGCGTGACATGAACACTATGGGTTTGAGTAAGATTAGGGATAAACTCCCTAGCAATGCCAAAATCAATGAGTACCGCTTCTGATACGCCAGAACGCACCATAATATTTTGGGGTTTTAAATCTCGATGCAATAATCCTTTGTCATGAACCACCGTCAGCGCTTCCCCAATCTGCTGGATATAGCCTAATGCTTCAGCTTCAGATAAAGGATTGCGATTTCTCACCCGTCGCCATAAGTCTTCCCCCTGGATATATTCCATGGCGATACAGGGAAGGGATTGTTCATGGAAGACATTTTCAATCTGGACAATATGGGGGTGTCTACATACAGCTAATCGGGTAGCTTCCCTCTCAAAATCTCGCTGGTATTTATCGCGAAAATCGATAAAGTCTGGATTCGTCATCACTTCATCTTTCAGGGTTTTGATGACGAGGGGGTTGCCTTTTCTGTCTTTTGCCAGGTAGGTGATACCAAAGCCACCTTGACCGAGTTTTCGTTCAATGACGTAGCGATGACCGTATAATTGCTGTCCCTTGAGCCAGACCATTGATGATTTTTGCGATAATCCTGTCTTGATTGTGCCACAATCGCTGGATGGAATCAGGATGTTTGTTGATTAGGGGTGTCATTGTTAAGCTATAAACCCCTCACCCCCAGCCCCTCTCCCAACCCCCCTCGTTCCCCCCTACAAGAGGGGGGATGACAAAGGATGCTATCGCTTTTTTGGCACGGGAGAGGGGAGCAAGATAAGATATAGCCGACTACATTTTTGATCATTAATACTTCCGGTTCCCCTTCTCCCTTGATGGGAGAAGGGGTTAGGGGAAGAGGGTGAAAATTGCTTCCCTATAGATATATTTTAATTGTACAATTAACCAACAGCAAAATCAGTAAACTGCCGCATATAAGGACTATGAAATCCTAATACTATATCCTCCCGATTTACGCCCAATTCCATCAACTCATCGGCTAAATGTGCCTCAGTATTATTAAGCTGTATCCATACCTTGCCATCCGGCTTAATATCGATATGCATTGAGCAACTGTGGATTCGTCTCTCGTTGTGCCAACCCACACTCACCACTTGATAATGGTCGCGTTCAGTATCAAAAATTGTTTGTACGTCCGCCTGTACGTTTATCGGTTTATAGCTGCCATATTTAGTTAAGACTTGCTGGACGGCTTGACGATATAGTTCTAATTTATCCATTGCACAATCATTTAGCCTACAGAATTTTAGCTTAAGTCAGTACCATTCAAATCTGCTGGGATGCAGCAGGGCTTTTTTTATGATTTCAGTAATTAGGGTCTTCATGACAGACTGGGTGATGATGGATTGACGCAATGACATCCAGCCTTTTTATCTTTGGGGAAGACATTAGATGAATGTGCGGCAAAGTATCGCGGATTCTGCAAAAAATATCGCCCTCAACCAAAACCTGAAAAGCGTTTCCATTCAGGTTAATTTCATCTGCGACAATAGTCATATTCTCCTGAACCGTCAGGAGCAATGGGTATCACGGTGACTCGACCACTGCCTTCGCCTACAAAGCTGACTAAAACGGTGCCGTTAACTGGGTCTTCCACCACTTCATCTAAATCAGCATCAGCGGTGCGACCAATTAGACTATTCTGGGGTGTAATTGTATGGTTGCCATCAATGGTTTCCCCCGTAGTGCCATCCCCCCAGGTGACGGCGCCAGCATCACTTACCCCGCCGTTGTCCCAGTAGGGGCTGCGGACGACATAATTGCCGTTCGTTAGGGCGACGGCGCCATCTTTAAAAAAATCGTTAAACGAGGCAGATATGCCCACAAAGTCATCTGCTGTAGAGCCAACCAAACTATTGCTCTGGATGACAGCTCCGCTAATCCCCCGGCTGCCATCCCCCCAGGTGACGGCACCAGCATTACTTTCCCCGCCGTTGTCCCAGAAGGAGCTGCTGACCACATAATTGCCGTTAGTCAGGGCGACGACGCCATTGCTGCCCACTTCGTCATCTGTTTGAGAGCCAACCAAACTATTGCTCTGGGTGACAACTCCGCTAATCCCCCGGCTGCCATCCCCCCAGGTGACGGCGCCAGCATCTCTTACCCCGCCGTTGTCCCACAAGTTGCTGCGGACGACATAATTGCCGTTAGTCAGACCACATAATTGCCGTTGGTCAGGGCGACGACGCCATCTTTAAAAAAATCGTTAAACGAGGCAGATATGCCCACTTCGTCATCTGTTTGAGAGCCAACCAAACTATTGCTCGGGTTGACCTCTCCGCTAATGCCCCGGCTGCCATTCCCCCAGGTGACGGCGCCAGCATCACTTACCCCGCCGTTGTCCCAGTCAGGGCTGCTGACCACATAATTGCCGTTGGTCAGGGCGACGACGCCATAGCTGCCCACTTTGTCACCTGTTTGAGAGCCAACCAAACTATTGCTCGGGTTGACCTCTCCGCTAATGCCCCGGCTGCCATCCCCCCAGGTGACGGCGCCAGCATTTCTTACCCCGCTGTTGTCCCACAAGCTGCTGCGGACGACATAATTGCCGTTAGTCAGGGCGACGACGCCATCGCTGTACAAACAGCCATCCCAGCCCACTTCGTCATCTGTTTGAGAGCCAACCAAACTATTGCTCGGGTTGACCTCTCCGCTAATGCCCCGGCTGCCATTCCCCCAGGTGGCGGCGCCAGCATCACTTACCCCGCCGTTGTCCCACCAGCTGCTGAGGACGACATAATTGCCGTTGGTCAGGGCGACGACGCCATTGCTACCCACTTTATCATCTGCTGTAGAGCCAACCAAACTATTGCTTGGGTTGACCTCTCCGCTAATCCCCGTGTTGCCATCCCCCCAGGTAAGGGCGCCAGCATCACTTATCCCGCCGTTGTCCCAGTCAGGGCTGAGGACGACATAATTGCCGTTGGTCAGAGGGACGACGCCATGGCTGCCCACCCTGTCATCTGCTTGAGCGCCCGTCAATGTACTAATCAGCTCCCCTGTCTTTCCGTTATACAAATAAACCGCCCCAGCATTATCAGCGGCAAAGTTATCCCCTGGCTTAGTTACCACTACATTCCCCGTACTCAAGGGGACAATCTGCGTACCAAACCCTGTCCCGTTTCCTTGATTCGGGTCAATCAGGTCAAACTGGGGCAATTCCCCAGTTAATACCGTATCTTCACCCCCATAACAGCCAATCACTCCCCCCTCACCCGAACTAAAATTTCCCCCAATACCGCCGTTAGGCATATCACCTGCATTCAACCCAAACTGGGTAAAACTGTGAAATAAATTGTCACCATTTCCTGACAAAGACCCGCCAGAGATATCCCACTGATTCCCTGTTTGAGTGACCTGAATCCCCGTTCCATCATTCGCGGCAGTAATCGATTTAGCTTGGACTTTCGATGTAACGAGGGTGAAAGCCAAAACTCCGGCACAAGAAATAGAACAGTAACACTTATATCCAAACCCTTGAGTTTTCTTCATGTTCACATACAGGACTAGATAGTTTCTCAGACAGTGTATCAACTAAAATCTAACTTCCCAAATGCTCTAGTAGAAACTTGAGTCCTTTGTAGTTTAGCCGCTGTCCGGTGGGACGAGGTCATACTGTGGTATTTAACCTCATAATTATTGACAAAAAAATGGGCTGAAGTTGATGAAACAGCGAAAGAAATTGCCCTGAAATTTATAGATTTAGGCATCCATAAAGAAGATATTGTTTTAGGTTAATTCGCCCTCAACACCGCCATTTTACAAATTTTTCGGTCGCTTAAATTCAATAATTTTCCACTGGACGCTGGTGTGTGTATCTCCAATCCTTATAACAATAAGATAAGGAGCTTGACGCATCAGTTTAGTTCGGTACAACGAGGCAATATGCTCATCTAACAAATATTGAATCATTATCAACTGTTCACCGATTCAGAATATTTTTGCTGAACTTCTGACTCTGCTTTCAATTTACGGAATCTCTGTCGTGCCGGAGAAGGATTCTGTTTCTGCTCGTCTCGCTGTTGACGGCAAAATGCTAACCAATCTGCCAAGTAAGCCCTCACTTCTTCGGTGTTGTGTAGATAGTAAAGAATCGTCGCATAAACCTGTTCTAGGGTAATACTTTCAAATTGTTTGGCGATTTCTTCAGGGGTTTTAGCTCGGTAAATATACTCGTAAAGAACGCTTTCAATCCCGATGCGACTGTCCTGAATGCGGATATCATCAGGAGCAAGAAAATTGAAGTAGTCTCGAATTTGCATAATAAGTAGCCTGTCCCATTAGGGGGAATTATTTGGATTAATTCTGAATAACTGAGACGTTACAGTGGTAATGGTGCGTTACGCTACGCTAACACACCCTACATATAGAGCCTTTGCGTAAGTCCTAAGTGTGGTTGATTTTAGGATTTGCCGTCTGCTAGTTTAGCATAGTTAGTCCGGAAGAAGCCGTCCTATCTTGGTTCAATTTTCCCGAATAAAAACTTCTCCCCATCTCCCCCTCAACCCATCACTGTAATGATGGGTATTCAACCGGACATGATATTAGTTGTACTATTGTGTTTCTGGTTGAACCTGTTGTGATGTTGGCGTTATTTCAGGTGTAGTTTCTGGTGGTGGTGCTGAGGGCGGCTTGAGCGCTAAAAACCCAGCAATCATACTCAAAATCCCAGCAATTGTGCCAATAATGGTTAACCACATCGTCAAATCCCAACGACGCCAGGGTTGGGGAATTTGAGGCACAACCCCCAATAAATCCAACCATTCCTGCATCGTTTGGGGACGTTCTTCGGGGGCTAACGCCATCCCTCGCAGAATCGCCTGATTCGTGCGATCGCTCATTTGGGGATTCACGTCTTGCGGTGGCTTTAATTTAGCTTTTGCCAAACTGCGATCGCGGACACTGGGCGGTTTTTCTCCGGTTAATAATTGATACAATGTGGCGGCTAAGGAATACACATCCGTATAAGCGCCGCGTTCGGCATCCACATGATATAACTCCAGGGGTGTAAACCCATCGGCGGTTGTCGGATTAATCGTCGTCAACGGGTGATCAAATCCCACCGCTAACCCAAAATCAATTAACACCGCCTCCCGTTTCCCCTGATGCATCATAATATTCGCGGGTCGAACATCCCGATGCACTAAGTTATTCTCATGCACCACCATCAACGCTGAACCAATCTGGCGAATATAGCGTAAGGCTTCTTTTTCAGTCAGTCGATTAGCATGGGTTAAATCTTGCCCCTGAATATACTCCATGACAAGACAAACCTGCTGACCTTCTTTAAACGAATCCTTAACCCGGACAATATGAGGGTGTTTGCACTGCGCCAACTTCACCGCCTCTTGCCACAACTTATCCTGAAGTCGATTAAGTTCCGGTGGAGTAAGCTGATTGAGTAACGTATCACTCAGGGTTTTAATCACACAGCGTTGGGACATGCGATCGCGTGCTAAATAGGTTATCCCAAACCGTCCTGATCCTAACTCCTTCTCAATCGTATATTTGCCACGTTGCAACTGCTGTCCCGCCGACCAAGCCATTGCCGATTATCTCAAATACTGCCTTGATTGTGGCATAAGTCATTTGTCTTATGTCATTCGTCATTCGTCTTATGTCATAAGTAGGTGGACACAATTAAAGTTATTAACCCGTTAAAACGGGACGCGAGCTCTTAGCCCGTAGACGCGGAGCGGCTTCTCTTCGAGTATTTTAATTCAGGGCTGACTTCCGACCAACGAAACGGGGGTTGCTTTATAAAAAAATGTGAAAATATGAAAACCTAGAAGCAATTATTTTGTATTCTATCTCTAGCCGTCTTCAATGAAAACCTAAACCTTAATGAATCCTAGCCACTGAACCGCAGCAAATCTAACCTTTTATTAAACTCAGCCTCGCATTTAAACGCCAAAATGATTGACAAACTGTAACAAAGACTACAAAATATCTCTGATTTTGACTTTTGACTTGGTACAGATGTTGCTTTTAACGTCTCTAGACAGTCTTCCATCCGCTTAGTTGGTCACCGATCACCGTCAACGACCGATTGGTGAGGATTTGCCGCCAAAATAGCCTAGGGACTTCATCACCATCGCCAATTTACCGAATGACACCTTAGCAACAACTATACCCTACTCTAAACTTGAGACATCACTATGGGAAAACCAACTGGCTTTATCGAATATCTCCGCGAATTGCCCTCGGAACTGCAACCCGACAGTCGCATTGGCAACTGGGATGAGTTCCATCTGCCCATGCCAGAGGAAAAACTCCAAACTCAGGCGGCGCGGTGTATGGACTGCGGCACGCCATTTTGCCATACCGGAACCATGATCAAGGGTATGGCAAGCGGTTGCCCAATCAACAACCTGATTCCAGAGTGGAACGACCTGATTTATCGGGGTCGATGGCGCGAGGCACTCGATCGCCTGCACAAAACCAACAACTTCCCCGAATTCACCGGTCGTGTCTGTCCAGCGCCCTGTGAGGGTTCCTGTGTCCTGGGTATCCATAACCCCCCCGTGACCATCAAAAACATCGAATGTTCGATTATTGACAAAGGCTGGGAGGAAGGCTGGGTCGAACCCGAACCCCCAACCAAGCGCACCGGGAAAAAAGTCGCGATTGTGGGGTCCGGACCGGCTGGACTCTGTGCGGCTGCCCAACTCAATAAAGCCGGTCATTGGATCACCGTATTTGAACGGGCAGATCGTCCCGGCGGCTTACTCATGTATGGCATCCCTAACATGAAACTGGACAAAAAGCAAGTCGTTCAGCGTCGCCTTGACCAGCTTGAACAAGAAGGGGTTAAGTTTATCTGCAACACCGAGGTGGGCAAAGACTTCCCCACCGAGAATCTAGTCAAAGAATTTGACGCCGTAGTCCTTTGCACCGGCGCAACCAAGCCACGGGACTTACCCATCGAAGGACGGGAGTTAAAGGGTATCCACTTCGCCATGGATTTCCTGACTGCCAATACCAAAGCCATTTTAGATAACAGCAAAAACGGCAACTTTATCTCCGCCGAAGGCAAAGATGTGGTGATTATCGGCGGCGGTGATACAGGAACCGACTGCGTTGGTACGTCCCTGCGCCACGGGTGCAAGAGTCTGGCGCAACTAGAAATCATGCCCCAACCGCCCCTAGAACGCGCCCCCGACAACCCCTGGCCCGAGTGGCCCAAGATTTATCGCCTGGATTATGGGCAGGAAGAAGCGGCGGCGAAGTTTGGCGCTGATCCCCGTTCCTATCTCACCACCGCGACTAAGTTTGAGGGGGATGACGCGGGAAATGTGAAAGCGGTGCATACGGTGCAAATTGAGTGGCAGAAAAACGACCAAGGTCGATTTATTCCCAGTCCGGTTCCGGGTACAGAAAAAGTGATTCCCGCCCAGCTTGTCCTCTTAGCTATGGGTTTCCTGGGACCCGAACAACCCCTGCTGGATGCCTTGGGCTTAGAACGCAATGCTCGGAGTAATATCAAAGCCGATTATGGGAAGTATGCCACCAGCATTCCCGGTGTCTTTGCCGCCGGTGACTGTCGCCGGGGTCAGAGTTTGGTGGTTTGGGCATTCAACGAAGGACGAGGTGCTGCCCGTGAGTGCGATCGCTACCTGATGGGGAGTACAGATTTGCCAGGTTAATGCTAGAAGGTTTCAGACGTGTAATAGCGCGTCTTTTATGATGGTTCGGGTTCCCCTTCTCCCTCGATGGATGAGGGTGAAGTGGTTCCCAGAGTTATCGGTGGGGAGGGCGGGTTTTGTTGTTCATTGAGTAGTGACAAGTCGTTTGAGTGGCTAAACCCGCCCCTACAATTTTGGCTAAACCTGTCCCGACAATTAACCTATTACTTCAGGGTAATGGAACAGCAAGAGTTCACCAACGCATTTACCAAACTTACACCGCGACAAAAGGAAGTCTTACAGCAATTTGTCGCCGGGAAAAATGATAGTGAAATTGCGGCGGAACTCTGTATTTCTCAAGGTACGGTGCGAAAACATATCCAGAATATCTGTCATATATTTGCCCTAAACAATGACGAAGATAAAGGATCATCTCACCGTTCTAAGTTAATTACTGCCATTGCCCATAATTTACCCAATTTAATCCCAGGGGATACTCTGGCGGCGACTAATCAGCCTCAGGTTATCCTGAGTTATCATTGTGGAAATGACCCCGATAAAAGCCTTGCTATACAATTAGAAACGGCGTTAACTGCCCAAGGGTGTCAGGTGTTCATTGCCAATAGTAGTCTCCGCATGGCAACTCAGGGATTGCAGCAAATTTATGCCGAATTAAACCGTTGCGATCGCGTGGTGTTATTATTATCGCCTCTGGCGGCGTCGAGTGAGATGGTAACCGAAGAGGTGCAATGGGCAAAACGGCGGCGGGATCAACACCCGGAGGGGAAACCCGATATTTTAGCCATTCGGATTAATTGCCCTTGGACATTACTCAACCATGACTTACGCGGTTATCTTCAAGGTGTGTCCCAGCAAGAATGGCGATCGCCAGAAGATACACCGATTGTGTTAAACTCAGTTCGGGATTGGCTCTCTAGTGATCAACCAACCGTTACCCCAGAAGGCAATCCCAAATCCGCAACGTTTCCCAGTCCCTATTCCCTCACCCCCAATCATCCGCCTCAACCTGTCGCTGAACCGGAATTACCACGAGGACAAGTTGAGTTAGCCTCGGCGTTTTATGTGGAACGTCCAGGTGTTGAACAGCGTTGCTATGAAGCCGTGGCTAAACCCGGTTCCTTAATCCGAATTAAAGCGCCGCGACAAATGGGTAAAACGTCGTTAATGGCACGGATTTTACATCGGGGAACTCAGCTTAATTATGCCACTGTTCCGTTAAGTTTTCAATTAGCGGATAGTAACGTTTTTACGAATTTAGATCGCTTCTTGCAGTGGTTTTGTGCGGTGATTACTTTAGAACTGGAATTACCCGATCGCTTGGAGAAGTATTGGAGTAAAACTTTTGGCAGTAAAGTGAGTTGTAAGTCCTATTTTGAGCGGTATTTATTGGCAACGATTGCCACACCATTGGTGTTAGGGTTAGATGAAGTGGATCGGGTATTTCATTATCCTGAACTCACGGCTGATTTTTTTGGCTTGTTGCGATCATGGCATGAAGAGGCGAAAAATCGGGAAATATGGCGTAAATTGCGATTAGTTGTGGTGCATTCGACGGAAGCCTATATTCCCATGGATATTAATCAGTCTCCATTTAATGTAGGATTACCGATTGATTTACCGGAATTTGCAGCCGAACAAGTTCAAGATTTAGCCCAGCGTCACGGATTAGCCTGGGAATATAATCAGGTGGAACAATTAATGGCAATGGTTGGGGGTCATCCTTATTTAATCAGACTAGCGCTGTACGCGATCGCACGTCAAGAGATTACGTTAGCGCAACTGTTAGCGACAGCGCCAACCGATGCTGGATTGTATGGCGATCATTTGCGGCGACTTATGTGGAATTTATCTCAACATCCTGAGTTGGCTACTGCTTTAAAAAAGGTAGTGACGGCGGATTCTCCCATACAATTGGAACCGATGCAAGGATTTAAGTTACACAGTATGGGATTGGTGAATCTGCAAGGGAATGAAGTGACGCCTCGGTGCGATTTGTATTGTCAATATTTTCGGCTGCGTTTGAATCGTGTTCATGATTCTTGAGGGAGTTGATGGGAAAATTTAGTAGTTGATTTAACGCTCCAGGTAGCAGAGGGAAGCGCTCCATGTCCCCCTATTTGATCCCCCTCCCGTCCCCCTTTTTAAGGGGGAAGCCAGCGGATGCTTCGCTTTTTTTGCTTATGGGATTTAGGGGGATCGACAATGTACCGCATAGCAGAGCAAACTGCTGTAATTTCTCTCCACAATAATTTTTTGCTCTGAATTTTCGGTGAAAAACCAATAGCGAGCGAGACGCTCGCACTACTGTTCCCTCCTACCCACACTTTTTGTGTCTCCCTCATCTTCCCCATCTCCCCCATCTCCCCCTCACCTCACCACTTATTCAACAAACCCTAATTAGACCGAATCGCTTTACCTGTTCTTTCATCAAAGAAATGAACTTTATCCGCATTAATCGATAACCAAATTTGATCGCCAACTTTGACGACATGATCAGCAGGTATTCGGGCTTGTAATCGAATCTTCCGATCCAGTTTCACTAATAAATAGGTATCATTGCCCAAGGCTTCGACTTGTTCAACAGTAACCGATAAGTTTTTCGGGGCGGGAACACTGACACTCAAATGTTCGGGACGAATTCCTAAAATTAAAGATCGTCCATCATAGTCTTGCAGAAAGGGTTGCCAAATCTCTGGAAGCGTGAGCCGAAATTGGCGATGCTGAATCAGCAGGGGGGCTTTAATTTGAACCGGAATAAAGTTCATCGGCGGAGAACCGATAAATTCGGCGACAAAGCGATTAGCAGGGTGGTTATAGAGTTCTAGGGGAGGGGCGATTTGCTGAATTTCCCCCTGATTCATCACCGCAATGCGATCGCCCATCGTCATGGCTTCAGTTTGATCGTGGGTGACATAGAGGGTGGTGGTTCCTAACTGGCGTTGTAAGCGCACGATTTGACTGCGGGTTTCCGCCCGGAGTTTGGCGTCTAGATTGGAGAGGGGTTCATCCATGAGAAAGACTTGGGGATTGCGGGCGATCGCACGCCCTAGGGCGACTCGTTGCTTTTGTCCCCCGGATAGCTGTTTGGGGCGTCGATTCAGCAGGGGTTCAATTTGCAGGAGTTGGGCGACATAGCGCACCTGATCATCAATCGCCCGTTCGCGATCGGAGAAATAGCGCCATTGTTTGGGAAGCGATCGCGTCATCCTAATTAAAGCATTTTCCACCCAAAGCGGCTTCTCGGTGCTAGCCTTTTCGTAGTCTAATCCCACCCTTGTCCGCCGTAAGCCAAAG
Organism: Coleofasciculus sp. A1-SPW-01; assembly: GCF_040217205.1. Classification (NCBI taxonomy): domain Bacteria; kingdom Bacillati; phylum Cyanobacteriota; class Cyanophyceae; order Coleofasciculales; family Coleofasciculaceae; genus Coleofasciculus; species Coleofasciculus sp. A1-SPW-01. Next base: position 22,062 of record NZ_JAVJNP010000109.1, read on the forward strand.
GCAATATTATCATAGACGCTCAGGTGTGGATAAAGGGCATAATTTTGAAACACCATGGCGATATTACGGGCTTTTGGCGGTAAATCATTCACCATGCGATCGCCTACCCAAATTTTTCCCCCGGTTAATTCCTCTAATCCCGCAATCACTCGCAACAGGGTACTTTTGCCACAACCCGAAGGACCCACCAGTACCATAAACTCGCCATCGTAGACTCTCAGATTAATCCGCCGCAAAACATTGACGTTTCCCGATGACGCTGAGGATTGATCAACGGCTACCAGTGGCGCTTCATCCGTAGGAGTGAGCAAGGGTTCTGTCGTCACAGGCGCGACAGTTGACCCCTCCTGGCGACTAGGAAAGCTTTTGTAGACGTTTTCGAGAACAACCTGGGACACGATGGTGACTGGGGATGAGCGACAGTGATAGAGCTAACTATACTATTATGTTCCTTGGCGTCATCAACTGAAGCCCTGAACCCAAGTCCTCGGTGAGAAGCAGGTTATCAAACTGGGTTCGTAGTTGGTACTTTAGTACCATCAGCGCTAAAGCGCTGACTACAAACTCTAAACTTGGAGTTAATTTTTTCATCTGCGATCGCTAAGGCTTTTCTCAGTTTACTTGTTCAGGAGTTCCCTTGATTGAGAATAATAAATTGACTCATATAAAACTCCTTTAATTGGTTGACCTGTTCTTTGAACTCTTGCAGAGACATAGAGATACTCCGACCCATCCTGGTGTCTATGTACAACTCGATCTAGTTTATCCAAATACGCGATCGCTCTGTTCATTCTCGCTGGTTATTGCTGAAGTTGGTAGCTTTTATCCTGTAGGGTGGGCAAACATTATCAACTTGAAAATGCTGATGTTATCGTTTGTTACGTTTGCCCACCTCACGGTAACGGGGGATTTATTATTGGTGTGGCAAGATTTCAGCAGAGGGACAGTATCAGATAGATGAGTAAGGGCGAGTTTTGTTGAGAGGTTATCGGTAAATACTCGAATTAAACGGCTAAACCTGCCCCGACAATTGAGCCTTAAACCATGTTCATGATAGGCTTTATATTTATACATCTCAGTCATCAACCTTCTGTCCTCTGCCTTCTGTTCTCAATTCGAGATTATCCTAACATTTTTAGCACAAGCTCCTTTGGCGGTTTGCTTGACTTCGACTTCAACAGGAGTACCTTTTGCCAACTTGGATAAACAGTGGGGATTGATATACCCTTCGCGAAAATAAATATTCCCACTGCCATCATCGGGGATAATATATCCCCAGTGATAACCTTGCTCGTGGTATTTGATAAATTTGACTGAACCTTGTTTAAATACAGGTTTAGCGGTTGGTTTGGATGGTGATGAGAGTCGCTCAGACAGATGCAGGAGTCGTTGGTTTTCTGGTGCAACAGCTAGCGCTCTTTGACAATAACGGATGGCTTCCTCACGTCGGTTTAGCTTAGTGAGAGCATAAGTCAATCGGCGAATTACAATCTGGAGTCCGCGAGGATTTTGCAAATGCTCATCAATGGTGAAACCTTTGTCAAATTCGACAATTGCCTGTTCTGTATCACCTTTGGCAAGAAAGGCTTGACCCATAGCTGTGTGAACTTTGGCGAGATGGGATGAGTCGTCTAGTTGTTCACCCAGTTTCACACTTGCTCGGAAATACATGAAAGCTAACTCGATTTTCTCTTCGATTCCCTGCTTGTAGAGTACCTGACCTAAACTATTCAGAATAATGGCTTGTCCGCGTTGGTCTTCCAGTTTCTGGGCTAAATCGTAGCTGTGGCGAAGAATTTTCTCAGCATCATGCCATTTCTGCTGGCGCTCTAGCACTCCACCTAAACTGTTTAATACCTTGGCTAAAGATTGAGGGTCATTTAATTCTTCTGAAATAGCTTGGCTGCGTCGGAGAATGTCCTCCGCTTCGTCTAAGCGCCCTTGTCGCTTTAGCACTTGACCTAAACTATGCAATACCATCACCAGATTATGTTGGTTGTCCAACTCCTCGCAGATAGCCTGACTACGCCGGAGAAATTGTTCCGCTTCGTCTAAGCGCCTGTGCTGCTGTAACCAGAAACACCCCTGCTCATGTAATACTACCGCCTGACTGGTGCGTGCGATCGCCCAATGTTGTTTATCATCAAGTTGTTTGTTAATCTCAGCACTACGTTGGAGAATTTCTACGGCTTCATCAAAGCGACCTTGATCAAGCAGCACCATGCTTAAGCTGTTAAGTGTTCTTGCTAAACTACTTTGGTTACCTAGCTGTTCCTCGATTGTGATAATGCGCTCAAGAGCATCGAGAGTCTCTGCAATCCGACCTTGCTCTCGTAGTAAGCCACTCAAACTACTCAGAGTCATTGCTAAACCACGTTGATTGCCTAAGTTATCCTCAATAGCAACAATACGATAGAGAGTATCGATAGCCTCTACAATCTGACCTTGTTCTTGTAGTAATCTACTGATACTACTAAGTCCCATGGTTAGACTCCGTGGGTCATCGATAGCTTGGCTTATTGCAACTACCTGTTGGAAAGCTTCGATAGCTTCATCAAGGCGTCCAAGCTGTTGGAATACTCCACCTAAGCAGTTAAGTCCAATTGCCATTTGGCGTTGGTCATCGATAGCTTGGCTGATTTCAATCCGACGTTGGAAAACTTGGATAGCTTCATCAAGGCGTCCAAGCTGTTGGAATACTCCACCTAAGCAGTTAAGTCCAATTGCCATTTGGCGTTGGTCATCGAGAGTTTGGCTAATCTCAACCCCCTGTTGGAAAGCTTGGATAGCTTCATTAAGCCGTTCTTGCTGTTGGAATACTCCACCTAAGCGGTTGAGTCCAATTGCCAATGAGATCTGGTCATTGAGAGTTTGGTTGATCTCAACTTCCCGTAGAAAAACTTCGATAGCTTCGTCAAGCTGTCCTTGCTGCTGTAACACTCCACCTAAGCAGTTAAGTCCAATTGCCAATGAGCGTTGGTCATCGATAGCTTGGCTGATCTCAATCTGACGTTGGAAAGCTTGGATAGCTTCATCAAACCGTCCTTGTTTTTGGAATACTAAGCCTAGACTATTGACTATTTTGCTGAGACTATGTTGATCGCCCAATTCCTCTTCAAGAAGATAGCAACGCTGGAGGATAGCTTCAGCTTGATCAAGAGATCCTTGCTGTCGTAAAACCCGACCTAAACTATCCAGGACATTCCGCAAGCTTTCTGAATCATCCAATGCTTCAGCAATGTCAACACAACGTTGCAGAGTATCCACAGCTTCATTAAACCGTCCTTGGCGCTGTAGTACATTACCCAACCGAGTCAGCCATTTTACCTGATAATGCTGACGAGTCTTTGGTTCCTCAATTCGGCTAAGGAATTCTGGAATCGGCTTTAGCACCTCCTCCGCTTTTAACAATTCACCTTGTAAAGATAAATATTTTGCCTGTCGCGTACAAAAAATGACAACAGTTTCCCAGTCTTGACAACGTTCTGCCAATACTTGAAATCCTGACATCAGCTCAATAGCCTGTTGCCAATAGCCATATTCTTCAAAAAATAAGTTAAGGAAATCGGCAAATGAATAATCGGCTGTTTCCTGTCGCTGTAACCACTGGGCTGCCAGAATAATGTCGTCTAAGTCCTCTGCTATTTCAGCCGCGATCGCTCGATTAGTGACTTCACTGGATTTCACCAATTCGATAAAAAACTGCCCGTGTCGTTCCGCCGCCACCTCTTGTAACTGGCGCGTTTCTGCCAATTCCTGAGCAAATAAGCGAATCAGGGGGTGAAAAACAAACCGATTTTCTCCTACCTCCGCATAATTAAGCAGGGAAAGTTGGTGAAGATAATCCAGATACTCTTGCGCTGTCCACTCGTCCTGACAATTCCCCACAACCATCGCCGTGCGTCGGGAAAACCCCTCCTTAGCACAAACACTCAGACAGGCAAAAAAGTCAATCTCATCTGGCTCAAGTAACTCTACACTTAAGGTTAACGAGGCAATTACATTTAACTCCTCGTCTCCTCGCACTTTCAGTCGAGTTAATCGCGTCTTTTCTTCCCGTAATGATGCGGCATAATCTGCCAAACTCCGCCGTTTTTGCCGCAATGCTGCACCGACAATTTGTAACGCTAGGGGTAAGTTCCCGACTAACTGAATAATTTCCCTCGCTGCTTCCTCCTCCGCCACCACCCGTTCTTCACCCAAAATCCGCTGCAGCAAAAGCCAGGAATCGGGTTCCGGAAGGGGAGGAAGGTCAATCGTACCTTCATCGGGGATATCTAAGGATAAAGGGAGATTGCGATCGCGGGTTGTAATAATTACGGCACATCGATTCCCACCTGGACGTAATACCTTAATCTTTGGCTGATCCGCATTATCAAAAATCAGCAACATCCGCCGATGAACAAACATTTCCTGCATAATTGTGGCAGCATCTCGCTCATCCTCCGGATCAAGTTCCGCCCCAATCCGGCGAACAAACTCCCGCGCAATAGTATCCACATCCTTCCCATTCACCTGTATCCCAATCACCCCATCGGGGAACTCCCCGCGATACTGGGTAGCAAAGTGACAAGCGAGGGCTGATTTACCAATTCCCCCCGCACCCGCTAACCCAACAATGCTGCACAGTTTTGACCCTTGGCGCTGGAGGAGTAAATCTTCGAGTTGTTGCAATTCTTGCTCTCGCCCGGTAAATGTGGAGACATCAAGCTGGGGTAAGATGAAAGGAATGGAGGATGATTTTTGGCGATTAGATTCACCTCGGAACTCGTACTCCCATCCCTGATCATTCAAAGCGTTAATATCGGCAATTAAACACCTGAGTTTTTGTTGATCCTCTAGACCAATCCACTCAATTTCCACCAGATTATTCAGAAATGAAAGCAACTCACTCTTTCCTTCCGAAATCAGCAGTTCGACGAGTTCCGTAAAAAAGACAAAATTATTGCTATTGTCCCACTTAATTTTGCTGCTTAGGCGTTCAAACCCCAGGTAAGCCAAGAGTGCTTTACGTTCTCTCACGATTTGAGTGGTTGGCATTCTCACCAAAAACCGTAATAGTTGGGGCTTGAGTTTCATCACTAACAGCTATTCCAGACAGTCTTTGGGCTTCAGGATTAAGCTGTTGCCCCTGAACGAATCCGTTCTGCCAGTTCCGGAGGCAAATCAGCGAGAATCCTACTTACCAGTATGCCTTCATTCCGAAAATAACGGTGTTGTGTAGTCGGTTCGAGAATATTTCCCCCCGCATGATGCAGGGCGACGACATCCCATCGATCATTAAATACAGGTGAACCCGAAGAACCATTTAACGTAGACGTGACATACTGAACCACATCTCCCCCTAAATACTCAACAAAATTATTTTGAAGGGAAATCTGTTTCGGTTGACCCAATGGATGCTGAATAATATTAACCCGTTCCCGCCGCCGAATTGTTGTCTCCACCAAGGATAACCATCCCCATTGAGTCCCCGGTTCTCCAACCAATTGCACCAAAGTATAATCTAAAGCCGAGTTTGTCTGAAAAATCCCATCAACCTGAGCGCGATATTCATCGGTTTGTTGTGCCTCTCCCTGAAAATTTTCCTCATAATTAAACCGAAAAATCGTATGGGGTAACAAATCAGCACGGGGGAGAACATGATGATTCGTCAACAGCAAATCCGCCCCGATTAAAAACCCCGATCCCGACCAATTTCCTTGAGGACTGCGAACCCCAATATACGCCACAGAACGCGCCACATTTATTCCCTGTTGAAGAAACGCGATCGGACGCAGCGTACTTTCCCCAATAATCTTCTCAAAAATATCTGTAGGCGTTTCTCGACCTTGCCACTGATCAATCGGCGGTAATGTGGCAATCGGCGTCATCATTTCATAGTCAGTTAAAAGTCGATCAACAAACTGCTGTTGCTGCACACCAACAATATTAAAAGTCTTGAGAGCATTCAAGAACACACCCAACGCCTCACGGTCATAACTCAAGCGCCCATAATTCAACAAATTAGTGATAATTTCACTAATCGCAACAAACGGAGAACCCGAAAGATCCAGCCTTGGCAGCAATGGCGTCAAGCCCGCCTCTGCCAAGAATTGCCGACGCGATCGCTCATTACTCAGTTCGGGAATGTCTTTGAGCAGTGCAATTAATTGTTGACGGTCTTCATTTTTTAGGTTCATCATTTATATTGGGGTTATAGTAAAAATTTAATTATTTAAATTATCCTAACTTAATTGTTGCACTTTTGTCAGTAAGTTACGCCTTTTTTGCTATGGTGATTAAATTGGCTGCTACACAAAGTTGCATCCGCTTGACAAGGACTGAATTATAACGAGAGAGGCTTCACAATCTATTCTTTAATCTCTGGCAAAGACATGGAGGTAGTCTAAGTAATGTTGGTGTTTATAGGAATTACATATAAAAGCTGTAACTTATCTGCGGATTATCATCAGGACTTAAATATTTCATCACTTGTCCCACTTTTCTAGCACATGCTAATGTAATTGGATACTTGCCATCAAATTGAGTATTATTCCAATTCATTTTTGTCAAACCCAAAATTTCTTGGCAAATTACACCAGGAGATTCATCTGACCTAACAATGCGAATTTCAAGGGGTTGTGGAATATATTTTCCTGGATACGTTCTGTAGTATTCCACTGCACCACGAGTATAGAGGAGATGATTAGCTTCATCAAATTCCAGATGCATACCTCGGTAAGGCGGATATTCCTTCCCACGCAACAGGCGCAGTTCGCTATCAAGAATCGTTACAAAATCAATCTTACGAATCCGCATTTCCTCAGCCGTGGACTCAAACCCAGCCAATTCTTCATCACTATAGTTTGAGGATTTATGCAGGACAATCCGTGCTGGAGACGTATCCATTGCCATTTCATATTCAGTCAAAGCACGTTTTAAAAGTTGATCGGCTTGATCGGCTTGCAAATGAGGTCTTCGATCACGTTTATCGATATCAACTGGCGTACCTCTAAGAATAACATTATTGCCTAACTCATCAAATATTTGAGCCAAACTCGTATTGAGTATCTGGCGATCGCGACTTCGATAAAAGCTAATCCCAATAAAACATACTGATGGTCGATTGATGTTGGTTGAAAGTTTCCAAGGAACCGTCTGATTCGTTTTGTAATACAAAGCCGTACAAAAATTCCAAGCTTTTGTTGCCTCATCTTGTTGACCTTTGAGATTCGACTCTAAGGAAACCTCTCTGACAAGTTGCAAGGGTTTACCAAGATGCATGGCTCTGGCTTTTAGGGCGCGTCTAAAGTTTGCCTCTAAAATATCATCATGTTGCTCTTGATCATTCTCTAAGCTTTCCTCTCTAGAAACCACTTTGGGTTTATAAATTTCATCATAGAGTTTAGTCGGTACAATGCAGACGATTACATCAACGACGCGGTTTTGAGCTAAAAATTTAGCTTGGCGATAGTACAGAGCAACGGCTGCATCAATTCGTTCATTCCAATCCTGAATCCGAATGACTTCATTGATATCCGAATAATTTAATGTTCGAGTAATCTGCTCGTCAATAACAAGGCTAGATTTAAATCCAAAGTCGGGTTTAAAGCCACAAAACGGAGCAAACAAATTAGGTTGGCGACTATCCGGTTTAGAAGGAATAGGTTGTGAACATTTTTCTAGCCAAGAATACAACTTGGATAGCGTATCGCTAGTCCCGACAGCACCAACTAAGACTCGCTCACGTCTAATTTTAAGTTTGGTATCATAAACATCATAATTAGCAATGCCTGCTCTCGGACAAACGTGAGAGTCTCGACCAAATTCTAGCAATGGTTCTCTAATATAGTGCAATTTCATATCTCTAACCGCAACTCCATTTGCTGCCAATTCTCGGTATTAACGCTGTCATTCTTCGATGTTTTAGGATTCCACGCATCATCATCAAGTGAGGGAGCATTGTCAAAAGTAATCAGTTCGCCAAACTTCAAGAAAGGATAAGATGCTCTTTTAATAAATAAATCTGACGGTTTCTCATTTTTTAAGAATGCTGTAATAAAACGCAGATGGTTGTAAATATTTTTGTCATGTTCATGCCGCTTCAGCCAATCGAGTTTATCCTTAGCATAAAAAGATCGTCGATAGCCGTCAAAACTAAAAAACCAATCTGGAATAATAACAAGATACCACTTTTTGCCAAACCGTCGATATCTTGTACGAAAAGCAAAGTGCTTGCAATACAAGATTTCATTAGGCTTATTATCTTTCATGAATCGCTTATAAACCATGCGGGTTTCTTTCTTATTACTATACCACTCCTCTTTGCGAATCGCCGCACCATCGACATCGACAAAAATGAATAGTTTTTCTCGATGTTGCCAGAGGACTTGCTGATGGTATAATTTTTGCTGCAAACATCGACGCAACAAGGATTTAAAAACTTTATCATTATTATCATCCATTTCGTAAAAATCTTGAGAATTAAGGACGGTTGTTGTGCTGCGATTAATAATTGCTGTTAGTGGCAGATCACCCTTTGTTAAATCATAAAAGGTCACAAGTTTTCCTTCATGACAAACCCAATCAACGCCAAATGCCAATCCTGCCTGTTCTAAAGCTGAACGAACAACATCTCGTGCCGATGCATTTTTTTGAAGTTTTAGTTTATAATTTGTGGAGTTTTGAATGATTTTATCTCGATCAACCCTTAAGTCTGAGATGTATATTTTTTTAGGCAATAATAATTGCAATAGATTCAAATAAAGTTTTTCATTATTTTGACTATCTGGTAAACTGTAATTTTCATTGTTAACCGGATTTTCTTGTCCTTGCCATCTATCAACTGCAGGTAATTCAGCGATTGGTGTCATCATTTCATAGTCAGTTAAGAGTCGATCAATAAACTGCTGTTGCTGCACACCAACAATATCAAAAGTCTTGAGAGCATTCAAGAACACACCCAACGCTTCACGGTCATCATTCAAACGCCCGTAATTCGACAACTTAGAGAGAATTTCACTAATAGCCATAAACGGAGAACCCGAAAGATCCAGCCTTGGCAGCAATGGAGTCAAACCCGCCTCTACCAAGAATTGCTGACGCGATCGCTCGTTACTGAGTTCGGGAATATCTTTGAGCAGTGCAATTAATTGTTGGCGGTCTTCATTTTTTAGGTTGATCATTTATATCTGGGCTATAGTAGAGATTATTCGGCGATTATTTCAATCATTTTAACGGAGATATTGTATCTTTGTTAGTAAGCCACACCACCCGATAATGAGTTCAATGTCCTGTCACAAAGCTATGTACTCTAATCAATGCTAGTGTCTATATACAAGTTGATCTAGTTTAGACAATTGCGCGATCGCTCCGGCTTGTAGTAGGGAACCTTAGCCTAGATTCTGTTGAGTTGAGCGAAGTCGAAACCAAACCTACAACATATTCCACAATTTTAGCTGTGTCACGCCACTACAATTGACTTTATGATGGGGTTGAGTAAAGGGCGACCCGATCACATTGAGTGGAGGGGCGTTGTTAATTGATGCAAGCGGGTCGCCCCTACCGTTTAGACTAAAGGTGATAGGCTCCTAGATAATCAAAATTCAAATTATAAATTATATCTTTTAACCCGTTTTAACGGGTTTTAGCTTTTAGCCCGTAGACGCGGAGCGGCTTCTCAAAGAGTACTTTAGTTCCGGGCTTCTTCTAACCCCCGGTAAAATAGAGGTTTCATTTTTTCGCCTCGGCTGCGATTAACATGGTTGCAGCATATTCATTATTGGGTTGAATTTCCAGCGCCTTTTTTAGAGACGCGATCGCGTCATCATACCGTTCCAATTCCATATAGGCTTCGGCTTTGTTAATCCAGGCGTTGGCGGAATTGGGTTTAAGCTGAATGGCGCGATCAAGAATAGGAATCGCTTTCTCCGGTTGACCTAATAAAATTAAAGCAACACCTTGATTAATCCAGGCTTCGGCAAAATCTGGCTTCAGGGTTGTGGCTTTTTCGTAGAGGTTTAGCGCTTCTTGGTGTCTTCCTAACTGATCTAATGCTGCGCCTTTACTCCACAAGGCTTCAGGATAATCAGGATTAATGGCTAAAGCGCGATCGCACGCCTGAATCGCTTCTTGGGGACGCTGCTGGGTGTTTAAATCATAGCAGCGTTGCCAATGGGTTTTGGCGTTGGCGGTATTAGGGGAAGGAGAAGCCGATGGAACGGGTGATGGTGTTGGCTGAACCTTGGTTGGCTTTGGCGCTAGGGGAGTTGGTGTTGGCGTTGCGGGTTTGGGGGGTGCAGGATTTTGAGTGACTGGGGGTGACTTTTTCACAGAAGGGGAAGGAGTTGATTCCGGTGAAGGAACAGGAGACGGTTGTTCACCTGTTTTTGGTGTATCAGGAGTAGGCTGTTCAGAGGTAGGTGATTTTGAGTCTGAACTGGGATTCGTTGTTGTCTCTTCGGTGGGGGAAGAGTCAAGGGATGATGTGGGCGATGGTTGAGTTGCAGAGTTCGCAGAATTAACAGTTAACTCCTGACTCTGATTCGTCGTTTTGCTGGTAAACTGCGGAATCAGCCGTGTTGTCGCGACTCCAGCCGTTCCGCCGACAATGCCTAAAATTGCTACAACCCACCAAAGATTAAGCCCTCGTTTTGGGTTTGAACCCGGTGTAACGATTGTGGGAACCGAACTCCCTGATGCGGGTTGGGAATTCCGCCAGGTTTCGGGTAACTGAGTACTACTGGTGGTTGATGGGGATGGAGTTGGAGGATGAGTGGGTGTCCAAATCTGAGTTGAGGTTGATCCCGGAATCGATGCTGTGGTGTCTGAGGAATCGGGTAATCGTTGCGTTGTATCGGAGGCTGGAATATCGCTGGATAGACGTTGCAGGGCGTTTAAGGCTTCGGTAGCAGTTTGATAGCGATCGCGGAAATCATACCGGATCATCTGATCCAGAATTTCAGCCAAGTTGAGACTAACATGAGGGGCTAAATCACGCCACTGAATTTCCCCCGTCTCTGGATTTTCCCGCAGCAATCGAGGATGTGTCCCGGTTAAGGCTTGAATCCCTAATAGACCCACCGCATACACATCACTACTAAACCGGGGTTGTCCACCCAACTGTTCTTTAGGAACATAGCCTTGAGTACCAATGGAAATGGTTAAATTAGTTTGTCCCGATTGAGGATGACTAAATTGGGTGGTGACTTGCTTTACCGCACCAAAGTCAATCAAGACAATTTTGCCATCCGGCTGGCGGCGAATCAGATTAGAGGGTTTGATATCGCGATGAATGACATTTTGCTCATGGACATACGCCAAAACCTGGAGAATATCCTGTAGTAGGGCAATGGTTTTAGATTCTAACCATTGTTGACCTTTTTTCAATTCCTGGGTGAGGGGATTGCCAAGAATTAATTCTTGTGCTAAATAAAATTCCTGATTCTCTTCAAAATGTGCCAGCAGCCGGGGAATTTGGTCATGATTACCCAGTTGATAGAGAACTTGAGCTTCGGTGTCAAATAGGCGTCTAGCGGTTTCTAGGCTGGCGGGGTCAGTGGTTTTCGGTTTAAGTTGCTTAATCACACATTGAGGGTGTCCAGGTAAGTGGAGATCTTGCGCCAGAAAGGTTTGACCAAATCCACCTATTCCTAGTTGACGCTCGATTTTATAGCGTCCACCGAGGGGTTGATCCGTATTCGTGGATTGAAAGCGACGGAAAAGATTGAAACTCATACCCTACCCCTCGTTACAGGAAAACTGCATCCTTAACCTATTATCGTAATTATTTTTAACGATATGATTTTGATAGGAATCAAATCATCATCACCGTTATCAAAAATCCTTTACCCGATTGTTGAATCGACGACCCAAAAAACTTGACGTGACAACAGGCATTGCAGTTTCGGTGAATGCCTGCACGATCACTCAAAAAACGGGAACCATTACTATAGCAGGTGTTCGAGGTCTACCACGTCTATGTATATTCAATTAACCTGGGAAGATCCAGAAATGGGGGAAGTCAAGCGATCGCTCTTAGCTGCACCGATCGCGATCGGTCGAGAATTGGATCAAATGCCAGAGTATTGGGGAGGAGAGTCGGTATCTCGGTTAGAACTGGCTAACCCAGAGATCTCCCGGTTTCATGTCCTGATTACGGTGGCAAATAACCAAATTTATATTACCGATCAACGCAGTGCTAACGGTACCTTTCTGAATGGGCGACCCCTGCGTCAAGCCAATCAACCGATTTCGTTTAAAGATACCCTACGGATGGGTCCCTATAAAATGACCGCCACCTTAGTCCACAGTAATGACCTGAACGCCACCGCCCAGAGTCCCAATGTAGCCAGTTTTAAACCGTCGGTGAAGTCTATCCCCCAAAAGAAAGTAGTGATCTGGGCGATTGGGATCGGCGTTCTCTTGTTAACCACATTTGGCGCCTGGGCAGTAGCCAGCACTATTTTAGAGCGATCGCGCCCTCAACAGTCGCCTACAGCGCCGTCTAGCAGTAGTCTGGTGAAATGAAGCGGGGGGAGCGGGGGAAGCGGAGGGAGTTGGGAAGGAGTAACTTAGAGTTGATTTTGAGTAGTATAGCAACCGCCATAGCGGTTAGGACACATCATTTATGTAGAGACGCGCCATGGCGCGTCTCTACAATGGTGCCGAAAGTCCTAATCGATGTGTCTACTGCTATAAGTATTGGGTTGAGTCGAGAAAGATGAGTAGAAACCTATTGAAAAGTCATAGAGATTTAGAAATTTATAAGATGGCGTTTGATTCAGCAATGATAATTTTTGAGTTATCCAAAAAATTTCCTGTAGAGGAGCGATATTCTTTAACTGACCAGATTCGTCGTTCTTCTCGCTCAGTTTGTGCCAATCTAGCAGAAGCATGGCGTAAAAGACGATATGAAGCTGCTTTCATCGCTAAACTAAATGACTGCGAAGCAGAAGCGGCTGAAACTCAAACTTGGATAGAGTTTGCTGTTAAATGTAGCTATATGGATATTCAAGTCGGTCGAGAAGTTTATGGAACGTACAACCAAGTTTTAACAGGTTTCGTCAACATGATCAACAATCCTTCACCCTGGCTTATGAAGCATCAAATTTATCCAATTAATTTACCCAATTAGTGATTTCTTAAATCCGGCGCTAGTAGTCATTTGTGAAAATAACCCATCCCTAAAAATGCTCCCTCAGCTCCCCCAGCTCCCCCGGCTCCCCCGGCTCCCCCAGCTCCCGCTCCCTCTAAAACGTTGGCTCCCTCTAAAACGTTGGCGGTTTATCCTGTTGGCATTGCTGACGCTACTGCTGACGCTGAACCCATTTCCCAGCTTTGCCCAAACCTCCCCAACCAATCATAATGACAAAGCACCCATCGTGCTAGATGGTCGCGTTTTACTACAGGTAAGAAGTTTAAATAATAACTATACAGCCGAAAATCGGGCAAAGCGGATTAACGATATTTTGGCGCAAGCGGTGCAATCCTCTCAACCTGTCAGCGTTGAAGTGAATCAGACAGAGGATCAAACCACCCTAACTATTCCTTCCTTGCTTGAGTCAGACCATTTACTCACTGTAACCGATAAGGATGTCCTACCAGAACTAACGGCTCTTCAGCAAGCCCGAATTTGGCAGAGAATTCTGGAAAAGGCATTTGTGCAAGCCCAATTTGAGCGATCGCCCGCCTATATTCGTCAGGCGTTAGGCTTTGTCCTTGGGGCGATACTGGTTGCGATCGCCATTCATCTGGGTTTACTGTTTCTAGGAAAATGGGTATCTCATCGCTTGAGAGTGTGGCTAGGACAACCCACCTCCTCATTTCACGCCTGGGAAGATCCCGCCCAATTCATGGTACGCCTTGCCCGACTAGGGTTACAGGGCGGATTATGGATCGCGATCGCCTATTATGTGACCGATTTGTTTCCCGCCAGTCGGATTTGGCGCTATGAGTTATTTGATTTTATCGCTAAGGTTTTTGATATTCTCAATGCGCCAGTGATTAGCTTAGGTAGTAGTAAATATTCTGCCCTAGAATTACTATTGCTTTTGGGCTTAACTGTTGGCTTGTGGTTTGCGGTTAGTTCTCTGACTAAGCTGTTTAAATCCTATGTCTTAGCCCACACCGGGGCTGAACCCAGATTGCAAGAGGTGATTACTGTCCTCACTCAGTATGTTCTCACCTTTCTCGGATGGATTGTCCTGTTACAAATTTGGGGTTTAGATGTTGGATCTTTAACCATTCTTGCCAGTGTCCTCGGTGTGGGGATTGGGTTTGGGGTTCAGAATATTGCCAATAACTTTATTAGCGGGATTATTATTACCTTTGAACGCCCTATCCAAATCGGTGATTTTGTCAAAGTGGGTGATTTACTGGGAACCGTAGAACGCATCGGCGCACGCAGTACGGAGATTTGTACGTTAGATCAAGTCACCATTATCGTACCCAACTCCCGCTTTTTAGAGACTGAGGTAATTAACTGGAGTCATGGGAACCCGATTTCTCGGCTGCGGATTCCTGTGGGTGTGGCGTATGGTTCAGATATCGAGAAAGTGCAAACCGCCTTACTTGAAGCTATCAAAAATCATCCCGAAGTGCTGCTGCAACCGCCGCCTCAGGTATGGTTTCAGGGGTTTGGGGAGAGTTCCCTCGACTTTGATTTATTGGTGTGGACTGGAGAACCGAAGAAACAGTTTAAAGTTAAAAGTGATCTCAACTATCGGATTGAAGCCTGTCTGCGCCATCATAGGATTGAGATTCCCTTTCCGCAACGGGATTTACATCTGCGATCGCCTAAACTTGACGAAATTTTCAACCTGTTATTATATCGGGATGCATCAACATCGTCTCCTCGATCAATTGAGCCTGCGAATGAGAATCAATCCAACCATACTCCCCATTCTCAACCGCAAGACTCGCTCACGTCTACGACTGAGATATCCGGATCAGTATCCCGGACAATCACTCCAGCCAAAACCCTAACCGAGACAGAAATTGAAGCATTAGTTGCAGCGATGCGGGGTGTAGATGGTGTGGAAATAAAAGACCGCCGCTATCGAGGAAATCTTTATCCTCAATGCTTCATTGGTGCAGAAGCCGTGGAATGGCTAGCGCAACGGACTCAGAGTTCTCGACAAGAAGCGATTCGCATCGGACAAATTTTGATTGATAGTGGTATTATCCATCATGTTATTGATGATTATCCGTTTCAAGATGATTATTCATTTTATCGGTTTTATCGGGATGATTGCTGATGCCCAAACCGCTTAGACAATCCCCTTTATCCTTTATGACTTGAAGCTAGGGTATCGGATATCGGACTCATGACAGGGTGATGCCTAACCTAATTGCCCATTGCTTATTGCCCATTGCTTATTGCCCATTGCCTATTGCCCATTGCTTATTGCCCATTGCCCATTGCCCATTGCCCATTGCCCATTGCCTAGCGCGTAGCGCTATATGGCAAGACGGAAACTATTGGGCGGTTTTATCGAGTTTTTTACTTTTTGAGTTTACCTTGGCAGATGAACCCGAAAAATTCAGGGCTGTTTAAGGGTTTAACGGCGATTAACGCCAAGTAGAAACGTATAAGCAACTTGATTACCCCGGTAAGACGGTTGAATTTGGAAAATTTTAGGAGGTAATGCTGTGAAGCTGAAGATTATCGCTTTTTCACTGATGTTGGGTTTGACATCATTGCTGGGAGCTTGTCAGACTGATACAACTACACCTGATGAGACGGGTGTAGAAGAGCCAACTCCAGCAGAAGAAACTGAGGTTATGCCTGGAGAGGAAGAGGCTATGCCTGGAGAGGAAGAAGAAGACGGTGAGGCTACGCCCTAAACCTAGCTTGATCAGAAAGTGAACAGCTTACCTTGGGAGCGATAGGTCATATTAAGTAACAGGCGTCAGCGATGAGACTTTTACTCGTGGAAGATGATGAGCGCATTACCGATGCCCTAGAAGAAGATCTCACCGATCAACATTATGCGATCGATGTGGCGCATGATGGAGAGGAGGGGTTAAATCTCGCTGATTCTGTCACCTATGACTTAATTTTGCTCGACATTATGTTACCCAAAATCGACGGGATTGCACTTTGTCGGCGACTACGCTCCCAAGGCTGTAGCACTCCGATTCTGATGCTAACGGCTAAGGATACAATTACGGATAAGGTTGTGGGATTGGATGCCGGAGCTGATGACTATTTGGTTAAACCCTTTGACCTAGAAGAGTTATCAGCTCGCATTCGAGCCTTACTGCGTCGGGGTGTTTCAACCGCCCCCCCGGTGTTGGAGTGGGGCAAACTACGGTTAGATCCAAGTACCTGTGAAGTGTTTTATGAGGATAACCTCCTATCACTTTCACCCAAAGAATATTCGCTGTTAGAATTTTTCTTACGCCATGGTCGTCGTGTGTTTAGCCGCGCTCAAATCTTAGAACACCTGTGGCCCTTTGAGCGACTCCCGGAAGAAGCTACGGTGAAAGCGCATATCCGCAGTTTACGACAGAAACTTGAAGCTGGCGGCGCTCCCAGTGATTTGATTGAAACGGTTTATGGTTTGGGTTATCGTTTAAAACAATGATTGGTGATTGGGGAAGATTTATAATTTAAACCTTATAACTTAGTCAGGGCGGGTTTAGTGCAGTTAGAGATTTTATCCTCAACCTTATCGGTAAAACCAGCCCCTACAATCGGTCAGGGTGGGTTTTTAATAAATGTTATCATACATAGTGAAACGAAAGCACATAAACCAACCCCTACACAGTCAAAACTCAGACGTAGGATGCTACGTTTCTACCGTTATTAGAATGTTTCAAGGTTTACGCTGGCGTCTATTGTTGTCTTACCTAACTGTAATGGCAGCAATTTTGAGTTTCTTTGGCACGGGAGTTTATGTCTTTGTTAGCCGCAATCTTTATTACCAACTGGATAAAAAACTATTGACTCTAGCTCAAGCCGCTGCCGCCTCGTTTACGCCTGTGAAAATGAAGGGACCTCGATATCTGAATCAAGTGGATGCGGTTCCCTGGCGCGATATTTTTAATCGGGATCAGCAAAGCTTAGAATGGTTTGATGCCAAGGGTCAACTTTTGGCAAGTCGAGGCGCTCTAGAGTTGGACTCTCGACTCCGAGTCGGTTCTCAAACTCAAGAGGAAAAGCAAAAGCCCAGACAGGTTCGCACGTATACAATTTCTGTGTTTAAAGATGGCTCAACTCCTAATCAGCCCTCTCTAGAAGGGTATATTCGCGCCTCGCAATCGATGGAGGATATCCAAATTGTCCAACGTCAAATGCTGTGGGGATTGGGAATGGGCGGTGTTATGGGGTTAGGTTTAGTAGGTTTGGGCGGATTGTGGTTGACACAGAAAGCGGTGGAGCCAATTGAGCAAAGTTTTCAGCAACTTAAGCAGTTTACGGCGGATGCGTCTCATGAGTTACGCAGCCCTTTGATGGCGATTAAAGCATCGGTTGATGTGATGCGAAATCATCCGGAACGAATTCATCCCAAGGATGCGAAAAAGTTAGCGGCGATCGCGAGTGCTACGGATCAGATGAGTCACTTATCAGAAGACTTACTTTTTTTAGCGCGAAACGATAGTAAAGTGTCAACGCCTAGCCGTGACAAAAGTATAATATCTCTGAATCAGATTTTACAGAATTTGCTGGAGTTATTAGAACCGTTCGCCCAAGATAAAGAGGTGACACTCCAGTCTCAGTGGTTAGCAACAGTTTCTGTGGTAGGGGATGAATCACAACTGATTCGTTTATTTTGTAACTTGCTGGAAAATGCGATTCAATACACGCCGACTCAAGGGAAAGTAGATCTGATTTTAGCGAAAACTAATCGTTTTGCTATTGTGAGTGTTAAAGATACCGGAATTGGCATTGAGCGAGAACAATTACCCTTTGTCTTTGATCGCTTCTGGCGGGCGGACAAAGCCCGTTCTCGGCGCGAGGGGGGGACAGGTTTGGGTTTAGCTATTGCTGCTGCGATCGCCCAGCGTCATGGCGGGAAAATTACGGTGACGAGTGAAATTGGAGTAGGAAGCTGCTTTCAGGTGCGTTTACCTGCCGTGTAATACTAAATCCGCCTTTGTTACCTCCTTTTTGCCACGGCGATTAAAATCGCTGCTATACAAACAAAGTCCGCCTACGCGGACTAAATTATAACGGGGGTGGAAACCCGGATTTATTGGATTGTAGAGACGCGCCATGGCGCGTCTCTACAATCCATTCTGTTATCTGCCTTATTGTACTAGGGCGATAATTTAGCTTTTTTGGCACGGTTTTCTTTATACCATTGGGCGACAGCCGGAGCCCATTGTTCAAAATGTACATAGAGAAGCTCACAGAACTTCTGCGCCTCTAGTTGAGCATCTTTTTTCCATCGTAAGTCTAAAAGATGCATCAGCGATCGCATATTACAACTAAGGACAAAATTCTGTCTGGCGTCAAAGGGAATCAAGCCTCTAGCATGTTCTTCAGATAACCCTTCCTCGATTCGTTGCTGATACCGTTTACACGCCTCTAAACACCATTTTAGATCTTCATTCCGTTGGACTTCAGAATAGAAATAGCGCTTTCCCTGGCGGTTTGTATAGTTTCCCACAGGGCGCAGGTAAAATACCTCTTCGATGTCTTGCTTTCCTTGGGCAACATTAATAATTCTCTGTCCAGTATAGCGAAAGGAATTATGAACTACCATTCCATTAGCGACAAAATTATGCCATTGACCCTCTACCTCTAAATCATAGGTCTTATGCTCACCCAAATATTCAACCTTAGTAACCTTGACAGGGTGCGCCTTAATGTTAGTACCTGCAGACTGTCGCTGAGATTGCCATTGTGATGATTCTGTGTTACTAGCCACTGCTATACCATTACACATCACTGAGCAAGGCTTTGTGAGTTTAACAACACAGCCATCAGTAGATGTTATTAAACCAACTGCATCACCCATCGTCTGCCAACCTGCTGAGGTAAACAATCGATGATTTACCGTGCAATCGAGGGTTTTTCCATCAGCTAAAGTAACTCTGTAAACAGGCTGAATTCCACTGAATATGACATCTTTTATATGTCCCGTTTCAAATAAATTATTTTCTTCATTAAGAACCCGTAAATGCATTTTGCAGATGCTGTTTTTTCCTTCACATTGATAGTCTATAGACGGTTTTTCATTGATTCCCAGGATAGATTTTTGAGGAATGTTTTTTTCACCGTTCGTCCACCGTTCGTACAACTCTCCAATCGTTGTTCTGAGTTCTTTGGAAGTTTCGCCGTTATCGTTAACAAACGTTACCTGAGTATTAGCCACCAAACATTGAACGTCAAAGCTCACGCCAACTCTATGCGTGCGAACTTGCTGCATCATTGAGTGAGGAAAATAGCCAACATTAAATGTAATTTGGGGATGTTCTAAGCATCCATAATGTCCGCGATCGCCCGCCAACAAATGCTTAACAATTAGTTCACCTGACCGTTGTTCGGGGGGCCAGCGATCGCGGCTATTCCAAACATAATCTTCTGAGTAATCTTGGTGCATTGCTGCCCAAACCAATTGTTGCGGATTTGGTGTCGCTGCAATTACATCGATACAAAACCGTTCCACTTCGTTATTACCTCAATATAAATCCAAGCTTTATCTTATTGACAATAAATTTATCGGGTACACTCAAGCTTACCCCTAATAAGCTATTTGTTATTTAAATTTTAATGTCAATAATAGCGAAATCCTTGTATGTAGTGCGATCATTGTACTCGCTAAAATAATGGAATAGATTTTACCGTTGAATTGGGCGCAGGTCCTTGCGCCCCTACAGTTTTTGGACACAATTATCATCCATATTGATTTGGCGTGTCACGCCAATATAGACGAGATTATATCGTAATTATACCGGCTAAAACTTGCCCAAGTAATTATCATATCAAACTTTAGAAAAAACCACTTTTTCCGGCTGATCTTGATATTTACCCTTACGTTGCTCATAAGTCACCGAACATAGCTCTGATTCAAAAAAGAGCAATTGGACAATGCCCTCATTCGCATAAATCCGACAATCGGCGGGAGAACTATTGCTAACCTCCAAGGTTAAATGCCCCCGCCACCCTGCTTCAGCAGGAGTTAAATTGGCGATTATACCGGCTCTGGCATACGTACTTTTGCCAATACATAAGACGCTGACATTTTCTGGCACTTCAATACGTTCCAAGGCTACGCCAAGACCATAACTATGTCCAGGAAGAATAAAATAGTCTCCCTGTTGATCATGATGTAATTGAGTCGGTTCTAAGTTTTCTGGATTAAAGTTTTTTGGATCAACTACCGTACCCGGGATATGCCTAAAAATACGGAACTCCACGGGTGAAAGCCGGATATCGTAGCCAAAGCTGCTCAAACCATAGGAGATAACATTTAGCGTATCAACGCGACGCACTAACTTTGGCTCAAAAGGTATAATCATACCCTTGTCAGCCATTTGAGTTATCCAGGTATCGTTTTTAATCATCGCAGGTAATTATAGCCAGTTTAATAGGATAACCTAAATAGCCGCCAATTAACTGACTTTATTAGGAAGATTCAAAAAATTCACATAACAAAGGTACAACATTATCAAACCATCGCAGTTGCGCTCCACTCCAGGCATTCGTTTTAGAGGTGGCTAGCATGGCTCGCCCGTATGCTTTGCCTTTTTCGGTGAGTCGTCGCTCTCTGGAACCGGGTTTTGTCCATTCCTGAATGCCTAGTTCGTGGAGTGCGGCGTTGACTTGAGCGGCTTTAACGTTTCGTCCTAATTGCGCTGACACCTTCTCAGCCACTTGAGAGGCGATCATCCCCGATGGTTCCTCCTGGGAATGAGTGACTAAAAGCTGCTGCGCTTGATTAGCAGCACTGGCTAACGCCGGAAAACGCTGGCTGAGTACATTCAATTTCCAAGACGCGATCGCACGTTGATCTAATCCCGCTTCTTCTAACCATTTGGCGATTAACCGTAACCCCTGATCCAGTTGCTGGAGTTCATTATCCAGAGGGAATTCATCGGTTTGGGGTAATTGTGCGATCGCACCGTCGATGTCTTTGGGATAGGATGTCTCAACTGACTCTATCTCACTGGCGGGTTCAATCTGAAGAGTTTCTGGTGATGTAGAACGCGCTGCTTCCACCAAAGTCGTTGCTGTCTCATTTCCCGCATTGGCTTGATGTTGCCAAAATGCTACGGCTGCATCCCAAGATGATAACGCGATCGGTCTGGGTTTGTCCGGAACCACAGTCCTAACCGTTTCTGGCAACTCGTTTTCGTTGGATTTACAAAATTTTTGCGCTGTTCCCTTGCTTTTACCCACGACTTCGGCGATTTGCCTGTGGGTGAACAACAAACGCTGATCCTGAGCAGAGGTTAGCTGGTAACCAGAAACCTCAATGTTTCCAATCTGGAAACGAACCGCTCTCGCTTCCGCTGCCATGTCACTTTACCTTGAATGAGCGACAAAACACTTTCTTGTACAACATTGTACAGTCTTCCGGCATGGGCTTGGTTACCAAGCCCCTACTAAGGCTGGTGACTGCGACGAATTTCTGTAATTTGGTCAGCCACCTCCAAAAGTTCTGGGGGCATATCGGGTCCTGTGAGAATAATATCCACCGAACTGGGGCGACTTTCCAGAAATCTCAATACTTCACTGAGGGGGATTAAGCCGTAGTTGATGGCTAAACTCAATTCGTCAAGGACAACGACAGAGTATTTCCCCTCATACACCACCTGCTGAGTATGATGCCACAACTGCTTCAGGGATTTATGTTCTGCCTCATCTAACTCTGGGGTATCAATATATCGTGGCAAGTCACAGCGAATCCATTCTAAATACTGTCCTAACCGAATCGGATGCTGGTGTCCTTGACCAATACCCCCTTTGAGAAACTGAACCACCAGCACAGGTGTCCCCTGTCCAGCTATTCTCAAGCCTTGAGCTATCACATTGGTAAAAAAGCTGCGCTGGGAACTGGTAAAGACTTGCACCAGCCCTTCTAGGCTGTAGGTCAGGTGATGCGCTGAATTAAGGGTAGGAGTTTCTAACTGGGAAACCATAGTCAACAATTAAAGAGCAATGAATCTGATGGACACTGCTCAAGCCTTCCTTGATCAGTGTCTCATTTTGTCTAGCTTTTTGGCAGAACCCGCTTTTAACTATGTCGGAGCGATCGCCTTAGCTGATTTTATTCCACCGAATCCTTTTGGGCTGGGGATTCTAGCCGTTTACAACTTAACTCAAGTCCAACAAGTCCTCCCTTCTCTGTGCTCCCTGCCTACATTGTCACTGTATCACAAAATCTACAAGTACCTCAAGGAACCGAACCAGAAATTCAATCGATGCAGCGAACAAGATATAGCGTATTTTTTTCAGTGGCATCCCTCATCAAACACCATATCTACAAGTCCGTCAAGAGTGAGTCCTGGAGAATGTTCATCCACGGGGATTCATGGCAAAATGACGGTCAGTAGTTAGTAGCGTCAAAACCTGCCCAGATGCAAAGGATTTGTGCAACATTTATGACAGACTTGTCCAGGCTAGGAACAGAGGAGCTATTATCGTGAGACTAGTGATTCTGGGAGGTCCAGGTTCAGGGAAAAGCACACAGGCGCGACAGTTGTGTCGCCATTTAGGGATCGTGGAGATTTCCAGTGGTAACATTTTGCGTCGTGCGATCGCAGCTCAAACTGACTTAGGTCGAAAAGCGCAGCCCTACGTCGAGAAGGGAGAATTAGTCCCGGATGAAATCCTGATCGAATTCATGCGCCAGCGCCTGCTGGAACCTGACACGGTGAAAGGGTGGGTCTTAGAGGGATATCCCCGTACCGCGTTCCAAGCTGAGGAATTAGATTTTCTGCTTGAGGACTTAAATCAGCAGCTAGATTGGGCAATTTACTTAACTGTACCCGAATCGGTGATGATGACTCGTTCCGTGGCGCGATACGTTCCTTCGGAACAGACTCCGCCAACCCAAAACCAAGCTCAAGATAGCACCCCATCAACCAAGTCTCGTCTGGATGACCATCCCGAAATTGTCCCGCGCCGCATCCAGTTATTCTACGAGCGCACGGTTCCTATCCTGGAATACTATGACTATCGTCAAAAACTGTTAACCATAAACGGCGACCAACCGCCAGAGCAAGTTCAGCAGAATATCTGGCACAAACTTGAACTGGACGATTAACATTTTTTGACCCAACCACGTTCTGACAAAAAAGTACTACCATGTCTTGGCAACGTCCTGATCATCGCCAACCCAACCAACTCCGTCCCATCAGTTTTGTACGCGGATTCACTAAATTTGCACCAGCTTCTGTATTGACTAAGTGTGGTGATACCCAGGTGTTGTGTAATGTCACAATTCAACCAGGAATCCCGCGATTTCTGGAAGGAACGGGTAGTGGTTGGTTAACCGCCGAGTATCGGATGCTTCCCGGCGCCACACCCCAACGCCAAACCCGGGAATTACTCAAACTATCGGGTCGAACTCAAGAGATTCAACGATTGATTGGACGCAGTTTAAGAGCGGCTGTAGATTTAACCGCCTTAGGAGAACGCACGGTGTTTGTGGATGCGGATGTGTTGCAAGCTGATGCAGGAACTCGTACCACTTCGATTACTGGGGGATACGTCGCCCTGGCTGAGGCGTTAGATAAATTAGTCCAAGCTGGAGAATTAGAGCGATCGCCAATCCGTCACCAAATCGCGGCGGTTTCGGTGGGATTGTTGGCGGGTGAGCCGTTTTTGGATTTAAAGTACGAAGAAGATGTCGCCGCGCAAACGGATTTCAATATTGTCATGAACGACGAATTGAATATTATTGAAATTCAGGGAACGGCGGAAGAAGAAAGCTTTAGTCGGACTCAGCTTAATCAGTTAATTGATTTGGCAGAAACAGGAATTCAGGAGTTATTAGACGCTCAACGTCACGCCCTGAGCTAATGCGAATTAAAACTTCTCGTAGGTTGGGTAGAGCAATAGCGAAACCCAACAGGTTCTCTGCTTTAAGTTGGGTTACTCTTCAAAAAGGCTCCGCCTACGTTACTCAGCCAAACCTACTAGAGTGACCCAGCTAAAATGGTGGAATAACTATTACCATTAAATTGGGCGCAAAGCTTTGCGCCCCTACAATTGACTTATAACGTATTAGCTTGTTCGATCCACTGGATATGCTGCGTCAATAATTGAGATAAATCATAACGCTCCAGAATCGTTTTTCGCGCTTGAACTCGCAGCGCCGCCATACCGTTAGGATGATTCAGCACTTCTTCCACCCGTTCAGCAATGGCTTGGGGCGAAAAAAAGTCGGTTAATAAACCATTAACCCCATCCTGAATAACTTCAGTTACAGGTGCAGTGTTCGACGCCACCACTAAACAGGCTGTTGATAAGGCTTCTAACATTGACCAGGATAAAACAAACGGACGGGTTAAATAAATATGAACGGAAGAGGCTTGTAATACTTGCAGATAGTCTGGATAGGGAAGTAACCCTGTAAAATGTACGCGGTTGAGATCCAGGGAAAATTTTTCCAGCATGACATCCTTATAGGTTTTGCCATCGGGAAGGGATTTCCCATAGGCGACACGATTTTCCCCAACGATAACCGCATGACAATGGGGGCGTTTTTCTTGCAGTAAGGCAATGGTTTCCATCAACTGAGGAAAGCCACGATAGGGTTCCATCCCCCTGGCAACATAGGTGACAAGTTCCTCGACGTGAGATAGGTCTAAATTTAACCGAGGGAGGACTAATTTGTGTCCTGGTTTTGGTTGAAAAAACTTGGTGTCAATCCCATCATGGTGTACCGTAATTTTATCCCGATACTCTGGGGGGAATTGTTGCTGCTGCCAATGAGTGGGAGAGAATCCGCGATCGCAACTGTATAAATCAATCAGAATCGGCGCGTTTTTGATCCGAATCCGGGCTTCATCATCGGCGTTGAGGGGTTCTGCTGGATCGAAGTCGGCGTCTGAACCATGAGCGTGATAAAACCACTCGAAATAGCATAATAGTTTCGCCTGGGGAAAACTGTCTTTGATAAAGAACGTCGGACCCCAACCGGAATGACCATACACCACATCGGGGATAAACCCTTGGGCTTTGAGTTGCTCACACAGGCGATAAACCGCTTGCCCTTGCAGCACTGCGTTTTCCAAGGGACGGACATAGTGATGGGTTTCTGGACGGGCTTGGCGGGATGGCGCATAGATGGCTTTGGCAACACCGGGTAATTGACCCTCTTTGCGGGTTGTGCCAAAGACGACTTGGTGACGCGGGTTTTGTGCCAAGGTAACAGCGAGGTGGCGGAATTGGGCTGGAAAGTTGGAATGCAAAAATAAGATTCGCATCAGATGATGTTTCGTAGTCTGGGATACAGTTTTTCTCTTGTGGACTTTTTCCTCGATAACTGGGGGATCTCGTAATCCATTATCACAGATCGGGGATTCGTTCAGAGTCTAATCTGTCGGTGATAATTAAAACTTTTCTTAGGAGTGGATTTAGATGAGAGATTTGTTGCTTTACAGAACGTTACGGGCAAAAAAATGTGAGAATAATTCTCATTTTTAAACGAGTTTGCGTTGGTTCAGCGATTTGGTAAAATCAAAAATTGGGGACTAGTGTGTCTAGTTTTAGGCAATTCCAGCTCAAGAGTCGCTGTCATGCCTGATTTAGCGAGAGTGATGCGCTAATTTGGCACATACAGGCGCAAAAAACTGTAGAGCTTGGATGTATGTATTTTTAATAAAAAATAGAAATTTTTTTTCCTTGTGTGGTGAGCGTTATGAACTCTGGAAACTGATAGTTTCGCACACTAAGTCCGGAATAACCCAATAATTACAGTTAATCCCCCGACTTAATAATTTAAGATGAAGACAAATAAAGCCTTCTATAAGCTGATAGCCAATAACTGTGCTTCCTGGGAGATTTAGTAGTTCTGCAATAGCACCAATCATTATTCTACTTCCTGTCATATCATGTCCTGACGATTGCCCATAATTGCAATGCTGTAAAAGCCATTGACTCCTAAATTGCTAGGTTTTCGCACCACTCGACAAGCCGTTGCGCCACTAGAACGCTAAAATCATGAATATAATAGATCCAAGTGTAATTAGTTTAAAATTGACTAAGTTGATGGCGATGATTCCTATTAATAAAGCCAAACAGCAATTGCAAGATTTGATCGATGCCGTGAGTCAATCCCATGAGCCGATTGTTATTACTTCAGGAAGTAGCAATGCGATTTTACTGTCTGAAGCCGATTGGTTGGCAATTCAGGAAACGCTGTATCTACTTTCGATACCGGGAATGCGGGAATCAATTCGTGCGGGTTTGGCAACTCCAATTGAAGAATGCGATCGGGAGTTGGAGTGGTGACTTGGCAACTTGTCTACACAAAACAGGCTCAGAAGGATGCTAAGAAGCTATCTCAAAGTAATTTACGAGACAAAGCTCAAGCACTACTCGATATCTCGATATCATTGAAATTAACCCATTTCAGAATCCTCCACCTTACGAAAAGCTAGTGGGTGACTTATCTGGTGCTTACTCGCGGCGTATCAATATCCAGCATCGTCTCGTGTATGAAGTGATTGAGTCAGAGAATACTGTAAAAATTTTGCGGATGTGGACTCATTATGAGTAATTTTTTGTCACACGAGCGCAACGAGAAGCTAAGGAGACAATACTAGCCCCAAGATAAATAAGAGCAAACTGCCTATCCAAACGAGAAGAGGTTTGGTTTGTCGTGTCCGTTTCCTTCTCGCATAGTAGACAATATATCCAGGAATAACGAGGCAAAGCAATCCGTCAACAGCCGAATAACGAAAGGCTTGCACGAGGATGTAGACTTGGGCAGCCAAAGCAGTGATCAACCCTGCCAAAATCATGAACTGTGCTAGTTTTGCCATTTCTTTACTCGCTACTAACGTGTCACGTTGCCCAAATTTTTGATGGTGATTATTCAGGAGAGTTTATCTGATGATTGTCTCCTTGTCGATGGGAAACGTTGAGGAATTTCGCGAAAGTTTAAGAATGATTGCAATAAACAACAGTGAAGTTGTTTTGCCTGGAGGCTGAATCCCAGTCATTAAGCGGGTTTGGGCGATTTCCCAGCCATGACTATCCGCGTTAATACCTACTCACGAAACGCTAAAAGTCTGAGACAATCAGAAACGACTTGAAACTATAGACTCATCGATAACACTGCCCATTCGTCCTCAATCGGGCTTTGTGCAACTAATACAAGGGAGAAACTCGTATGAAATTAGCTTACTGGATGTATGCAGGTCCGGCTCACATTGGCACTCTCCGCGTTGCCAGTTCGTTTAAGAATGTCCACGCGATCATGCATGCACCACTGGGCGATGATTATTTTAACGTGATGCGATCGATGCTGGAACGGGAACGAGACTACACCCCAGTTACCGCCAGTATCGTAGATCGACACGTTTTGGCACGGGGTTCTCAGGAAAAAGTGGTGGACAATATTGTCCGCAAGGATAAGGAAGTCACCCCGGATTTGATTGTATTGACCCCCACCTGCACCTCCAGCATTCTCCAAGAAGATTTGGCTAACTTCGTGGAACGCGCCGAACTTGAAGCCAACAGTGATGTGATGCTGGCAGATGTGAACCACTATCGGGTGAATGAACTACAAGCTGCCGATCGCACTTTAGAACAAATTGTCCAGTTTTACCTGAAGAAAGCGAACAAGAAAGGGGAATTACCAGAAGGGAAGACTCAAAAGCCTTCGGTGAACATCATTGGCATTTCCACCCTCGGCTTCCACAACCAGCACGACTGCACCGAATTGAAGCGGTTAATGGCTGATTTGGGGATTGAAGTAAACGAGGTAATCCCAGAAGGCGCATCGGTTCACAATCTCAAGAATTTGCCTCGTGCTTGGTTTAATTTAGTTCCTTATCGGGAAATCGGCATGATGGCGGCGCGTTACCTAGAAGCCGAATTTGACATGCCTTATGTGGATATCACGCCGATGGGAGTCGTGGAAACAGCGCGGTGTATCCGTAAGATGCAGCAGGTACTCAACCAGCAAGGTGCTGATGTCAATTACGAGGAGTTTATTGATAATCAGACGCTCTATGTGTCCCAAGCGGCTTGGTTCTCCCGTTCCATTGACTGTCAGAATTTGACTGGGAAGAAAGCCGTTGTCTTTGGTGACAATACCCACGCGGCGGCGATGACCAAGATTTTGGCACGGGAGATGGGGATTCATGTGGTGCTAGCGGGAACCTACTGCAAGTACGACGCGGACTGGTTCAAGGAACAGGTAAGCGAATACTGTGACGAGATCCTAATTAGTGAGGATAACGGCGAAATTGGCGATGCGATCGCGCGGATTGAACCCTCGGCTATTTTTGGCACTCAGATGGAACGCCATGTGGGTAAGCGGTTGGATATCCCCTGTGGTGTGATTGCGGCACCAATTCACATCCAAGACTTCCCCATTGGTTATAAACCATTCATGGGTTACGAGGGGACAAATCAAATGGCTGATTTAGTGTACAATTCCTTTACCTTGGGAATGGAAGATCACCTGTTGGAAATCTTCGGTGGTCATGATACAAAGGAAGTAATTACTAAAGGGATTTCCGCTGGTTCTGACTTGAATTGGAATAAAGAAGCGCAAGCGGAATTGAATAAAGTGCCAGGGTTTGTGCGCGGTAAAGTGAAGCGGAATACAGAGAAATTTGCCCGGGAGCGAGGGTTTAGTGAAATTAGCCTTGAGGTGATGTACGCTGCTAAGGAATCTGTAGGCGCTTAGAAGGAGTTCGCGATCGCACACCTTGTAGTAGCATGAGAGTGTTTCCTGACTAGGGACACTCTCATTGGTATAGAAGTAGGGGTTGGCTGAAATGACACAGGGGAATTCTGATCAAGGTAAACTGTATACCAGATTTATTTCCAATCTGAAAAGAATTCAGTATTTTGGCTATTTCCTTGTCGTTATACGAGGTCTAGATAGGAGTAAGAAACCGACTTAAAATGTTCAAAATCTATAAGTCATATTGCTTAAATTCCAGACCCAATGACACAGGGAAAAAACATACTATGGATCGGGCGTTCAGTGAATGGAGTTCCCATCCGTTTAACTCGTGAGCGGTGGGATCATATTATCAGACCGGACGGACATCCTGAAATGCAACCTTATTATAGCTTTATTTTAGAAACCCTGGAAGATCCTGATTTGATTCAACAAGGGAATGATACAAAGGCTTTGGTCGCGGTTCGCCTCTATCCGGAAATTCCGGGCAACCAAAAGTATCTGATGGTGGTTTATCGAGAACGTAGCGGTTACGATGGATATATCATAACAGCCTATCTTAGAAAGCGTCCCTCAACCAATAGGCGAATTATATGGACACTATAATCAGAATTTTAGAAGATTCTCCCACGATCACAGGACACTACGACCAAGACGCCGATGTTCTCTATCTGTCTTTGGGACAGTCACTACCAACCTTAACGGTAGAACTTGGAGAGGGAGTCATTGCTCGATATGATGAGAAGAGTCAAGCCATCGTGGGTATTACGGTGATTGGACTGCGGGAACGAGTACAAAAGGAACTCAATTCTAAGTTACATGTAGCACCTCATGCAGCAGGATGGGCAGTCATTCAAGACGCTATCCAGGAAAATGTTAAAGTTTTTCCTACTCAAGAAGCCGCGATTAAATGGGCGATGGAAATAGCACGAAACCAATGGCTTGAGGTCGTAATTCACAGGGAAAATGGCGAGATTCAAGACTTAATTAATCCGGCGATGGATGCTTTATTGCTGCGTCGAAAAGAAAGATAGGCATAGTCTTAAATTATCTGAATAGAATAACTTATAGTCATGCATATTAAGATAAACAGCCTTGGGTTCAAACCCAAGGAACCCAAAGCGAAAGTCAGAAGAGAGCTGACTGAACAAAAGTTTTAGTCCGTTGGGTCAAAGATAATGGTCAATCGCGCAGTCGGAATGAGTTGTCGCAGAATTCGCACATGACCATCCGCATCAGACCAACGGCGATATCGACCCATAACGACTCGTTGGAAATTTGGCAGCAGATTAACCACAATCCAAGGCTTGAGACGGTCTTGATATAGCATAATAAAGTTATCTCCTATGTAAGTGGGAGCCAGAGCCAGTCCGATGCTTGTCTAGGGCGCGGGACTGGCTTCTGACTTTGAACGTTTCGCGTTCATTTTAAGAATATCACAAAAATAAATAACCTTAAATTATAGCGTACTTTGGGCTTTTTTTGTAGCTAATTTGTAGCTAACGCCCTATTTACGAGTGCAGACCTGTAAGATTAAAAGCGATAATGAACGTCAACTGTTGGTCGTGAGCAAACGTATTCACGTTACAATTCCCGACTATATTTATGAAACTTTAGGGCAATGGGCAGACAACGAAGGCAGACCCAGAGCGAGTTTGGCTGCCTTTCTGATTGAGGTGGCTGTACTAGAAGCTCAAAAAACCGGACAGATACCACCCAAGCCCGAAAAACCAGATAAAGGTAGATAAGGATGATTTATGTCAATTCGGCGCCAATGGATAACTAACAGTCGCATCCCCTGGTTTTTGGGTCGAGTGTTGTGCTGTGTGAGTTTGGGATTGACTATTGCTTGTCAAGCAGAACCTTCCTCTGGGGTGAATTCTCCGGGAACGTCTAGACGCGATCGCATTCCAATCTACAGGATTGTACGAGTTTGAGAATATTGTGCTTCCCAGTGGCGATGGTCAAGATATTATTGTGATTAGTTTGGCGAAAGGAAGTGGCAATGAGGCGGCGTATCGACAGGCGTTTGAGCGAATTCAGGGAACGTTGCAACTCTTGCAGTAGTAGGATTGTGTGCTGTGGGTTCGAGTTGTGCGATCGCACTTAGCGTTATTGGTCAAGATATCTGTAGGGGCGACCCGCCGTACAAAATCAACATAACCCATCCATCAATTTTATCGGGTCGCCCTGCATCGAGTATCAGTAATTATCTGACACGGCGTACATTGAGACCAGGGCGAGTCGAGACAAGTTAATCTTCACACCGCTATATTTGAACAGCGACTCGCCCCTACAACCTTTGCAATCCCTATCATCTCTATGACGAATTCAAAACCTGTAAAATCTATTTCACCATTGTAGGGGCGCACAGACGTGCGCCCGGAAAACCTGTCAAATTTATTTTCAGCTATGGTTAATCTGGGCGGGTTTTGTTGTTCATTTATCGGTGAGGAGGGCGGGTTTCGTTGTTCATTTATCGGTGACTATCTAATTGAATCCCTAAACCCGCCCCTACAAATTATCCCTAAACCCGCCCCTACAAATTATCCCTAAACCCGCCCCTACAAATTATCCCTAAACCCGCCCCTACAAATTGTCCCTAAACCCGCCCCTACAAATTATCCCTAAACCCGCCCCTACAAATTGTCCCTAAACCCGCCCCTACAAATTGTCCCTAAACCCGCCCCTACAAATTGTCTCTAAACCCACCCCTGCAAATTGTCCCTAAACTCCAACGAATGCGTGATTATTATTTCCTCGCATTTTCTACTGAATCAAAATTACCGCCTCTTGCGCCTTTGCATTGAGCGCTTTTTTTAACTCTCGTCCCACCTTATTAATCAGTTCATCAAAGGTTTCTTGATTCTCAATTAGTTGTTCTCGAAACACCTTCTCTAACTCCGGCTTCATTTGCTCGCACGTTGAGTTAATCTTATTATCATTCAATAGAAATTGACGACTCCAACCGGGAATATCTAATTTTGTCTTAATCGCTTCCTGGGTTTTGCTACGGGTGATTTCTACACCAGCCGCCAGTACCGAAATCCCATAAATGACTAATAGGGGCCAAGCCAAATGCCCGGTTAAAATCAGGGCAATAATTCCCCCAACTGTTCCCCCACCAATCACGAGATTAACAATTAATAACACCGTATCCGCCAAGATAGCATCGCCCACGGAGATTTCGGGGTTAACCACATCCGGATCAATCCCTTCCTCAAATCGTAAACTACTTCGGGGTATCTGATATCTTTGACAAATTGGGTCAGTTTCTACTGATAATTCGGGTTGAATTTTGCTGTTAAACCAGGTAATCGATTGATTTTTGACAATCTGTCGGGCGGATTCATTACCCTTATTCCCCATCGCATCCTGTTTAATCCACGCCTCCGCCTTCTGCTTCATCCGAGTTTCCAAGTCACCTAATGTCCGGATTTTATTCATGCGCCAGTCTTGTAAACTGGGTTTAACCGCGTTGTCAATTAACCCCTGAGATAGCGGTTTAATCAGCAGTTCAATTAACTCAGGAATATGGCGTTCAATAATCGATTTTAGTTTCTCAGAATCAAACCGTTGATCCACTTCTTTTTTAAACGCTTCCGCCCGTAAATCCCACCGTCCAACTCGGGCTAATCCTAGGGCAATACACCGTTCGGGTTCAGGATCAGGGCGCACCTGGGTGGCGGGTTCGGGGAAGATTTCTTCGCAAATCTGACGGGTAAATTGCATCCGTGATGCTCCCCCTGTCATTAATATCACTTTTGGGATTATCTTTTGTTTGGCGAGGGTTTCTTTTGCCTCAATGACTGACTCTCGAAAGGATTCAATCCAACTTTTCCCCTCTAATTCCGTTAACGGTTGGTTTAATATCTCTGTCATGACGGCTTTGTTGACTTGGGGGATAAAATAAATCTGTTCGTTAATCGATTCAAAGCCACGGGCAAAGGATTGGGGATGGTTGTAGAGTTGTTCGTTAGAAAAATAATCTTCCTTGGCTTTACGGCTAGCCAACAGACAACGGGATTTATGATGGGGATATTCTTCAAACACCCAGTTTAATAAGGCGGTATCTTCATAGTTCGCCACGGTGCGCTCAAAAATTGCTCGGTCAATTAGGAAAGCACCTAGGGTATTACTACCAAAATCCAGGGGAATTTCATGTAAACTCTTGACTAATGTAAAATCAGTTGTGGACGAGCCAATATCAATAATCAGTACCGCCGATTTGAGCTTATCATAGTCCAGCTTACCCCCTTCCTTCGCCTGCATAAACGCCGCCCGTGATTCGGGAACTACGCTGAGGCGGGGAATTCCGGCGGCTTTACAGATGGTTTGGTACTCTTGGCGATCGCGCTTTGACCAGCCAGAGGGACAACCGACGAAAAAATGACTCTTTTCTTCCCCCTCCAGTTGTTTGCTTTTTTGCAAAAGTCTGTAATAGGTTTCTAGAAAATGGCGAATGGTTTTGCGGTAATCTAGATCCGGATTCGGTTTTTGTTTGAAGGCAATATCCAGTTGAGTTACACCCACTTGAATTAAAGCCTGTTCCCCCACCAAATAACCTAAATCCGGATGCCAGCCCAAGGCGGTAATTTGCACCTTCTTATTATTCACCTCCAGCATTTCTGGGGGGTCAATGCTCTCCACTAGCGCTTTAGCCACGGCTGTTTCACCGTGTCCTAAATCAAATCCAATGGTCTCTAAAACGTGCATATTCTCGGAAAGAATAGAAGATAATGGAGAGGCATCCCGGTTGACAGGACTCTCAGTTTTTTCAACGTTTTTTCGGAAAACTACATCAGTCATAATTAATTATTTATTAAGTTCTCGGTTCAATCACCCGCCCCCGCCGCAATAAGCGATCGCCTTTCACTAAAGCGGGCGCGATTGTAATATACTCTTTAGCCTTGGGGTTGATACTTGGCTCAAAGTCAAAATACTCCCGATGACTCTTGACATCATCCGGTTGATAGAGTTTTGCTTCAATCCCCTGCTCAACCAAAATTTGGGGTATAAGTTTAGTCAGTTCTAGCGCCATCTGAGGCTTTTCTAGAAATGATGCGCCTATCAACCGTTGTAGCAGATTTAATAATTCAGGTTGTTCCTCAATTGCATTCGCATCGACGGTTTTCTTCCCATCTTGGGCTTGAGCAACGGCTAAATCAATGGTGTTGAGAGCTTCTGCTATGTTGTCTAACAAGACTTGACTATCGATTCGCAGGGTAAGCTGAGAGGGCGTTGATTCAGGTGTGTCTGTAGGGTTTTCTAGAGAACCTTTATCCAGTTGGGAGACAACCTCAAGCCCAACCAACAACGCCATCAGCAAAATATCTAACCACACTCCGGGCGCATCGGAACTTAAGTTGAACAGCGAATCCAAGATACCGATACAGAGAAGTCCCTGAAGAACTTTGAGAATGAGGCGTTTGGGAGATAATTGTCGCCCTGTTTGGTCCTCTGACTCCGATTCTGGGGGGGTAACCCGCATCGGGTTGATTGGATTCGCCGCCGCTAGCGTCGCCACAGACTGGCGTAGTGCATCCAGGAAAAAAGCCGCCAGACGCACTTGAGAGACACTCAGTCCCCCGATGTAACTGCTTTCCAGAGTATTGAGTTGGTTTTGCACCAGCATCACCACCTGTTCTGGATTCGTGGTTTTATCGATCGCGCCTTGCAGTTCCTGCCGTTGTTTGCTAAAAAGCGTTAGTAATGTGGTCATCGCCTATTGTGAGACTATGGCACTGCTTCTAAGTGATAGCCTAAAGCAGTTCTTGGTTGTGTGGAATATATTCCTAAGCTTATCGCTGATGGTTCATCGTGCGTAAACCTCTGGCTGTGAAGCCATCCCAACAACATTGTAGAGACGCGCCATGGCGCGTCTCTACACAGAAGCAAAGGTTATGAATTGACTACTGTCGCCGTGACTGTTGTTTTTTGAACAAAGCGCCAAATCCCAAAGCCAGCCCTGAGCCCAGAATCGTCAGGGGTTCCGGTACCGCATCATAAGCGTGGTTGTCACTTTCAAAGGCGAGGGTTTCATCCTCACCCTGTTGAGTCAGCACTACTCTATCAAACCATTGCTGTGATCCCTGAGCCGAGAAATTGATATAAGGATTGTTAGACTCCTCTGTTTGATTATCCCCCCCAACGCCAGGACCCACTCCCAAACTGACAAAATCATCAGGCGTAAACCGGGCTAAACGGGTATCACCTCGGAAAAATTCAATTTGATTACTTGAATCCATAGACCCCCAATGCATCCCCCAATAGCTGGAGGGTTTAGGTAACTGAATCGAGACTTGCTCAATGTCTCCATCATCCTGAGAATTGGTCGGTAGTGACAAGTAAGCTGACGTGTTATTTTGGGTGGGACTGGAAAAGGGGACTGCTCCTTTTGTGGGTACGAGTGCGCCACCGTTGTTAATCACTAATGCGTCTTCTGGAGAGTAGGTTGTTCCTTTTTGATTAACCGTACCAACCTTGGTTAAGTCAAGGTCAGGCGCATCATTGAAATCAATCACTACAGCACCGGGTCTACTGGTAGTCAGTCCCTCACTTCCGGCTGGGCTACCTTTGAGTTCACCGCCCGTGGTAATCGTAAAACCACTGATAGAAATAACCCCGATCATAGCCGTTGCTGTAGCAGCTACGGTAGTGATGATTGATGCATCCTTATTCATTGTCATAGCTTTATCAAGCTCATCTAGTCTTTATAAAGAGAACTTTATTTGTTCCTCTAGGTAGATATTAATTTAATGAAGCTTGCTTTTAGGTGAAGCTGCCGTGAAGATAGCAGAATTAATAGCAGTGTTTATATAAAGATTTGGTAAAAGGAGAATTACTGGGCGAAGTCGGGGATCTAAATAAAACTCTGATGTTTATCCATCCGTTTCAGTCATCCACACAACATTGTAGAGACGTTGCATGCAACGTCTCTACACAGAAGTTATGAAACAGAACTAACGCCGCCGTGACTGTTGTTTTTTGAAGATAGCGCCAAATCCTAACGCCAAGCCAGAACCTAGAATCGTCAGAGGTTCGGGAACTGGACGATAAGCGTGGTTGTCACTTTCAAAGGCAATATTATTATTGGTACCCAGTTGAGTCAGTCTTACTCCGTTAAACCATTCGTCTGAACCTTCAGAAAAGAAATTAACGTAGGGATTAGCTTTGGCAAGTCCTTGATTATCTGGACCGCCTCCAGCTTCTACATCTAAACCTAAAGCGGTTAAATCATCTGGGGTAAAGGTCGCTAAGACTGTACCATCTCGCAAAAATTCAATTTGGTTAGCTGGGCTATTGGCACTTGCATCGTCCATTGAACCCCAGTGTAAACCCCAGTAGTTTGACAGTGTAGGTAAGGTAATAGTGACTTGGCTTACACCATTGTTATTATTTGTAGGAAGTGAAAGGTAAGCTGAAGTGTTATTCGTACTACCGCTAGGTGGACCGGAATAGGGAATAGCACCTGTTTGACTAACAAAAGCGCCACCGTTGGTGATAACTAACGCATCTCCTGGATCATAGTCAGCACCTTGTTGATTAACATCACTAACGTCTGCAAAATCAACCCCAGAAATGTCATCCGCTTCGTTGAAAGTGATAACCCTTGCATTAGATACAGTAGTGGTTAGTCCTTCAATTCCAGCAGGACTACCTTTAGCTTGACCGCCCGTTGTAATTGAAAAAGCACTGGCTGGATTAACACTTAATGTAGTAGCGGCTATTGCTCCTACTGCAGCCGCCATCGATAATTGTTGAGTAGACTTTATAAATCTTTGACTCATCATAAATTTCTCTTGAAGTAGATGTAAATTTGTCTCTTTATATACATATTAGTATGATAAAGCTTTAAGTCTATGAAGTTGTGGTAAAGATGTAGCCCCAAAACTCAGTATTTATATAAAGTTTTTATGAAGACTCGACAAACGTTCTCAAAACTTCACCACGAACCCCCAGCCCGAAAACGGCTCAAAACCTGGCAAATCAAGCGTTGCAGAGAATTAAACGTCAGGTAAAGTCACGCCTTCCTCAGTAATTGGCGCAGGTAATTACCGAGGGGTTGGGCAACTGGCGCGATTAGCACAAGCAAAATCCCCGACTTCTCAGGAAAATCGGGGATGCTAGTTCTTTAAACTTAAGAAACAACCACAGAATCACGACGCTTACCAGAATGGTGGACACGCCTCATCACCCAGAACCACCCCCCTCGCAGTACACCCGCCATCGTTTGCGGGAAAAGACTCGCCCACAGATTAATCCCCACACAGATACAAGCTAACCCTAACAAGATGAACGTGGGCGCCATCACCACCCCAATCATCAACCATGTCCAAACATGGAGAACCATCACCCCAGCCGGAAGACAGGCAAATGCAGCCGCTAACCGCACCTGACGTTGAGGGCGCTGGAGTCCCGTCAAAATCATCGTCTGTAATGTCAGCAGTAAGTTTAGGGGAACTAACCCCCCACAAATCGCCACACAATGGGCGCGGGAAAATTCAAGTAGGGACGTGAGATCAAACATGGAAATATTGCAATAGGTACTTTTGCTAGTTTATCCTGCAAGTCTGAAGGATACCTGTCCACAAAGGCGGACTTATGTCTCCCAATTACAAAGCTTTTACAATCCAACCGCTAAAAAAATGGAATAAACCAAGGCACAGTTGTACAATATGACGGTTGTATTGGGCAATACAGGCATTGATCGAGCGCTATACCTTGCCTGAAATGGGCGAACTCTGGACGGATACCTATAAGTTCAAAACCTGGCTACAGGTGGAAATTGCGGTTTGTGAGGCAAAAGCGGAATTGGGTGAGATTCCGGCGGATGCGGTTGCGGAAATTAAGGCGAAGGCAAATTTTGACGTTGATCGCATCTTGGAAATTGAGGCGGAAGTCCGTCATGATATGATTGCATTCCTGACGAATGTGAATGAGTATGTGGGGGATGTGGGGCGCTACATCCACTTGGGATTAACCAGTTCTGATGTTTTAGATACGGCGTTGGCATTACAACTAGTTGCCAGTCTAAATTTAATTGTGGAATCCTTAGAGCAACTGATTCAAGCGATTCGCTATCAGGCGCAACAACATCGCTACACGGTGATGATTGGGCGATCGCATGGAATTCATGCTGAACCGATTACCTTTGGCTTTAAGCTAGCTGGGTGGTTAGCGGAAATTCTGCGACACCGCGATCGCTTGGTGAATTTGCGTCACCATATTGCTGTGGGTAAAATTTCCGGTGCAGTGGGAACCTACGCCAATACTGACCCCCGTGTGGAAGCGATCGCCTGTCAGAAACTGGGACTTGATCCAGATATGGCATCCACTCAAGTCATTTCGCGCGATCGTCATGGTGAATTTGTCCAGCAGTTCGCCCTGTTAGGGGCGTCTCTGGAACGCTTTGCGGTAGAAATTCGCAACTTACAACGCACCGATGTCTTAGAAGTGGAGGAATTCTTTGCCAAAGGACAAAAAGGTTCGTCTGCCATGCCTCATAAGCGTAACCCGATTCGGTCTGAACGCCTAAGCGGGATGGCGCGGATTCTTCGGGGTCATGCGATCGCGGCATTGGAGAATATGGCACTATGGCACGAACGAGATATTTCTCACTCCTCTGTGGAACGAATTATCCTGCCCGACACTTGCATTTTGACCCACTTTATGCTCCATGAAATGACTCATTTAGTCAAACACCTATTGGTGTACCCAGAAAACATGAAGCGGAATCTGAATCGATATGGCGGTGTTATCTTTAGTCAACGAGTCATGTTAACCCTTGTAGAAAAGGGAACCAGTCGAGAAGACGCCTACAGTATTGTCCAGTCTTGCGCTCATCAGGCATGGAATCAACCGGGGGGAAATTTCCGGGAACTGATTAGCCAAGATTCTCAGGTTCAGAGTCAGCTAACACCCGATGAAATTGAGGACTGTTTTAATCCCCAACATCATTTTCGCCATCTCGACGAGATCTATCAACGTTTAGGCATTTAATGTAGAGACGTGCCATTATTCGTCTGTAGGGGCGGGTTTCACTACTATCGTTTCTTACCTTACCCAAATGTAAATAAACCCGCCCCGACTGAGTAGCGTATCTGTAGGGGTAGGTTTAGGGCTTTTCTGTTCATTCTTGATGATAACATTTATTCAAAACCCGCCTTCTTGTACAAATGACGAATTAATATGGCTTCTCCATTTCCCGGCATGAATCCTTATTTAGAACATCCTGACTTTTGGGTGGAAGTTCACAATCGCTTGATTGTAGCAATTTCTGATGTTCTAGTTCCCCAAGTTCGTCCTAAGTACCGAGTCGCGATTGAAAAGCGCATTTATCAGATTAACCAAACCGATGGGGATAGTGGACTTTTGCTAGGGATTCCTGATGTTACAGTCAACAGAAAACCGAATGATCCCGATAACCAAGAATCAACAGTCGCTGTTGCCCCACCTACCGAACAACCGACGACGGTAACTGTACCCATACCCGAACAAATCAAACAAGCTTATCTAGAAGTGCGAGATGTAGTCACCGGGCAAGTCGTGACAGCGATTGAAATTATTTCCCCCGTCAACAAGCGTGCTGGAGAAGGGCGAGAAACCTACGTTAAAAAACGGCAGAAAATTTTTGGGAGTTTTACCCATTTAATTGAAATTGACTTACTGCGGCAATGGCAACCCATGCCACTCTTAAATAATACAATTCAGTCAGATTATCGAATTTTAATTAGTCGTCAAGAACGTCGTCCTCAAGCAGATTTATATGCTTTTAATTTACCGCAGCCAATTCCGGCGTTTCCGATACCCCTGCGCGAAGGCGATAGAGAACCTGTAGTAGATTTACAAGCATTGCTGCATCAGGTTTACGACCGAGCAGGTTATGATTACACCATTGATTATAGTCGAGAACTGATACCCTCATTGTCAGAAGCAGATACCCTTTGGGTCAATAATTTGTTGCAGGAGTTCCAGTTACGATAGCTGCTTTATTACCCATTTTAAAAACACGAAAGCAATAGAATAAATCTGGAATATCTCACCTTTAGTCCTCCTGTAGGGGCGACTCGCTTGCACCAATTAACAACTGTATCCACTCAATTTGATCGGGTCGCCCTTTACTCAAATCGGTCAATAATCCTGCTGAGGTAATCCCAGATTATCCAATACTTCATCTAATCTGTCTTTAAATGCTGTAAGACTAGGCATATCTATAATTTGGCTAATATCTAGGTTGCCTTGATCAATTTTATCATTCAGTAACTCTCTTGTTGCTGGTTTACCCAGATGCTCTTCTAACTGTTTTTTCAAAGAGTTAGGCGAATCATCATTACCTGACTCATTTTCAAGTCGCTGACAATTTTGATAACGCTCCCGCAAGGCACACAAAACCCAAGCTTCAGACTTGGGTTTGGGAATCATTGGAACACCATGTAAAATTTGTTCAGCTTCAAAGCCATTCAACATGGATTGATGTTTATATTGCCATTCTCCTCTATCAGAGCTTGCCGTACCGTCTGCATCTCTAAACAAAACTGGTATTACTATTGTCTCTAGCTTAGTATTTTCTTCCTTAGCTAATACAGCTAAAGCTCTGGCATTTTTATAGAAATATCCTGTTTCTTTCTGATGCTTTTTGCCTTTTCTAGAAAGAGGCTTGATCCTAGTTTTGGCGATATTGGCTAATTCCTTTTTGGAAACAATTTTATAACAGTCTATATCAATTAAGGAGTAATCGCTACGTCGAATGACCCAATGATCAATAAATTTAGCCATGGGACCAATTTCATTCTGAGCGCCTATATCAGATGCTCCTTCTCCACTTAGTAGTAAAAACACAGCCAACGTACCTGTGACTAATTTGTTTGTTTTAGGTTATTAATTTCTTGGTCAAGTTGAGTCAACAACGTATCCTCATAAACTTCCCCTGGACCCATAACCGTTAATTTCTCTCGCATAGAAGGAATATCAAAGAGTCGCACAGCTTGTGTCGAGCCATTTGGCGTTTTGTATAGGTAAATTACACCTGCAATGGCAATATCATCTTCGAGATAATTCAAAATCATTGGACTATGAGTTGTGACCAGCACTTGTGGAGGAGATTGAACTAAACTATCAACGACAAACTCAATGAGTTCCGGATTAATACCATTCTCTATTTCATCAAGCAAC
This sequence comes from Coleofasciculus sp. A1-SPW-01, assembly GCF_040217205.1. Classification (NCBI taxonomy): domain Bacteria; kingdom Bacillati; phylum Cyanobacteriota; class Cyanophyceae; order Coleofasciculales; family Coleofasciculaceae; genus Coleofasciculus; species Coleofasciculus sp. A1-SPW-01. The sequence goes on from NZ_JAVJNP010000109.1 coordinate 63,044, forward strand.
AAAAAACTTTGCTCTTTAGACAGTTGCGCCAAAATCGCCAGCATTCGCAAAAAGCCATCAGCCACATGGCGTGCTTCTGTCTTTAATAGGTTATTTTGGAATTTCTCTTCAATTATAATTTTCTTCCATCCATAACGGAGTCTTTCTACATCAATTTGTTTGATTGTTGGATAAATTTCAGTTATTGTTTGTCTAATATCGTCTCGTTTAGCTGCTCCAATTTCATAGAGAAATGCTGAAAGGCGTTCACCACCCAATCCTAAACTATTCGTTGCTTCTCGTGTACGCTGTCTTAACAACTCAGGAGCCAAAAGATCTAATGCATTTATTTCTTCAAAAAACTTCTTGATTTCAAGAGTTTGTCTGGTTAATTGAGATTCTTTAATCTGTGATAGTAATGACCCTTGATAATCAAACGTGATAGTTCCAGATAATTTGTTCTCCCGCTCTTGCTTAGTCAAAGCCCAGATATTATATTTTCCATCTTCTACTTTCAGAATTAAATTATTATTCCAATCTATACGTTCAGCGGTACAACGCAATGTTGTCCGGTTAAAACTAGCAGACCATTTAATCTCAAAGCCTTCATTATGTAGAAGACAAGCTTCAAAATAAATATTATTTTTTCGAGTTAACTTTGAATTAATATCAGAGGCTTCCCACTGCCGTTTTTTTAACCAATCATCTAGCTCCCCTTTAACCTGTTGAGATAAAAAATCAAAGAATTGCAATACTGTTGATTTACCTGAACCATTCAGTCCAACTAAACAGTTAAATTTTGCTAAAGGTAAATCAAAGTCAACGAGTGATTTAAAATTATCAACTCTTAGGTGACTAATTCTCATATCCATGTCTTTTTCTGACATTATAGGGGCGACTCAGTTCATTTTAGATAACTAAGTACAATATGATTTTGGATACAAACCACATTAAACTGCGTAGATTCCTCCACCTTAGATTTAACCTGAATGGTACTTATTTAATTTTAGAGTTGGCAGTCAGTGATAGGATTTTTAGCGAAGACAGCGCAACTACGAACTGAGTTTTAATTACGTCATAATTTGCTGTGCTACTTTTTTAATTTCTAGACTTAAAGGATGACTCGGAAAGCGGACGCAAAATACATCACCGCTAGCGAGTTGAATCATCTCTTCTGACAAGGGTAAAATACCTGCAACTGTAGCCTGATAGGTTTGTGCTATATCTTGCTCTAATGCCTTAAAGTCAAGGGCTTCATGGGCTTTATTCACCATCAACAGTAACTTAGGCACTTGCAACTTACGTGCCACATCAACGGTAACAGCCGTTCCTTGAAAGTCTTGGCGGTCTGGACGTAGAATAATGAGTAATACGTCAGAGATGGTGATAGATAGTAGGGTTTCTTCATTTAAACCAGGATGAGTATCAATGAAGAGATAGTCTAGCTTTAATGCCTGAATTAAATCCTCAAACCCGTCAATTAGCATATTCACATCGTATCCTTCTCGCAAAATCCGGGTAATCTCTCCCATGCGAATACTGGACGGAATCAGATAGATTTTGCTATTGATTTTGCGGTTTTCTCCGAGAATAGAACTGACATCATACGCCGCATCTTGAATTTGACAACGCCCCCATAAATAATCATTTAGGGCGTTTTTCATTTTGTTCTCATCGAAGCCGAAAAGAACGTGAATGCCAGGAGACTGGATATCAGTATCAACAATACCGACTCGATATCCAGCTTTAGCAACAGTTGCGGCTAGATTCGCTGTAGCATTTGATTTGCCCGTACCACCACGGAATGAGTGAATCGACACAATTTCCGACATTTTATACCTCTAGGATGTCGATTAGTTTTGACCCAATGCTAGGCTCAGAGAACCTGGTGTTTGTGTAGGGGCGGGTTTTACTACTATCATTTCTGATTAACCCAGATGTGACTAAACCCGCCCGAACCGATTTGTGTAGGGGCGGGTTTTACTACTAATCATTTCTGATTAACCCAGATGTGACTAAACCCGCCCGAACCGATTTGGGTAGGGGCGGGTTTTACTACTATCGTTTCTGATTAACCCAGATGTGACTAAACCCGCCCTGGCTAAGTTTTGAGTTGATCTATCTTAACTCGACTTGTTCACACTTTGCTGCGGTCAGTTAAAATTTCGTACCCATCTGCTGTCACCAATACAGTATGCTCAAACTGAGCGGATAGGGCATTATCGACGGTTACGGCAGTCCAACGATCCGATAAGATACGGGTAAACTTGGAACCTGCATTAATAATCGGTTCAATTGCCAGAGTCATCCCTTCCCGTAACTTTACATTGGGCATTTGCCGAGTGCGGAAGTGAAACACAGAGGGTTCTTCGTGCAGGTTGCGTCCCACGCCATGACCGGTGAAATCTTCCACCACAAAAAAACTATTGGCGTTAACATGATCTTCGATCGCCCCCGCAATGTCAAGCAGGTAGTTCCCCGCTTTCACCTGTTCGATTCCTTTATACAGTGCGGCTTCTGCCACTTCTATTAACTTGGCGGCGTTGGGTTTAACATTACCCACGGCAATGGTAATACAGGAGTCGCCATGGAAGCCTTCATAGTAAGCCCCGGTGTCAACTTTCAGCACATCCCCCGCCCGAATCACCTTTTTGCGACTGGGAATTCCATGCACCACTTCGTTGTTGAGACAGGAACAGATTGAAGCCGGGAAGCCGTGGTATCCTTTAAAACTAGGCGTTGCTCCCATTTCGCGGATGCGCTTTTCGGCATAAGCATCCAAATCCGCCGTCGTCATCCCCGGTTTAACCTGTTCGGAAATTTCTTTGAGAACGGTAGCGACTATTTTAGACGCCTGCCGCATAATAGTAAGTTCAGACTCGGATTTAATTTCGATGCCCCGACGTTGTTTTTTCGGACGGGATTGCTGGGCGGGTTTGGAAAGCAGGTTACTGAGAATATTCATATAAACGATGAAACCGAGAATGGGTGAGCTTTATGTGGAGATCACCTTGCCTCTTCCTATCCTTGGCAGAAAGCCTGCTGACAAAAGGGGTACGTTCAGGTTTCAATTCCCCGATGTTGCCGATTCAATGAGTTTCTGTCGGCTGGGCAAGGGTGATCCGGTGACAAAGTTTTATCTTATCATTAATTAGGCTAGCTCCGGCTTATTTGCCAGATATCGTGTTAATCAACCCTTCTTTGAATCTGATAAACAGGCACGGCATTGCCGTGCCCCTACGGGTTCGATTCCTTTGGTTATTGAAGTTGATGTCCCAGTTAAAAATTGTGGTGATAATTATGGTTCAATCCTTACAAAAACCCATAACTTTCGCTGAATTTATCCAATGGAAGCCCGCAAATAAACGCTATGAACTGCATGATGGAGTCATTATTGAAATGCCACAGCCTACAGGTGAACATGAAGACATTGTGGGATTTTTAGCCGAAAAGCTGACCTTAGAATATGTCCGCCTCCAGCTTCCCTATTCTATTCCCAAAACGGCGCTGGTTAAATCAGCATCAAGTGAATCGGCTTATTCGCCAGATATCTTGTTGATCAACCGTTTGAATTTGAGCAACGAACCGTTGTGGAAAAAAGAATCTACTTTGATTCTGGGGGCTTCGATTCCTTTGGTGATTGAAGTGGTTAGTAGTAATTGGCGGGATGATTACTACAAAAAATATGGGGAGTACGAAGGAATAGGAATTCCTGAGTACTGGATTGTTGATTATTTGGCTCTGGGCGGTCGTAAATTTATTGGTAATCCGAAACAACCAACGGTTTCTATTTATGTTTTAGTGGAGGGAGAATACCAAGTTAGTCAATTTCGAGGGAATGACTGCATCCAGTCAGTTGCTTTCCCTAACTTACAGTTAACCGCTGAACAAATATTTCAATCGGTTAGTTGTTAATGATGGCAGTTGAAGCGTGAGTCCCGTTGGCGCGATCGCGTTCATCTATCCCTAACGTGCAGCTCTACGGAAACTAAGCTACCATAAACGCATTATAACCCTACTGAGTTTAACGTTTCAGGGAACAGAACTCCTCTAAACCTCAGAACTCCGATAAAAAAGGACAGATAACCATGACCCCCGTTCAATCTACCCCCCCCAAATACAACGGCTTATATTGTCAATCTCCAGACGGAAACTCTCTGGTTTTCCCCCTCAAGCATACCGAGGTTGAGGCGAAAATTGCTGGGAACCTGTCACGAGTAGAGGTAACGCAGCGATTTGAGAACCCTTTCACCCAACCGCTAGAAGCCGTCTATGTCTTCCCCTTACCCGATGAAGCCGCCGTGGATGACATGGAAATTAAAATCGGCGATCGCATAATTAAAGGAACGATTAAAAAGCGGGAAGAAGCCCAACAGATTTACGAACAAGCTAAACAAGAAGGGCGTACCGCCGGATTACTGGAACAAGAACGTGATAATATCTTTACTCAATCCCTGGCTAATATCAAACCGGGTGAAGAAATTGATGTCACGATTCGCTACACCGATAGCTTGAACTTTGAACAAGGGGACTATGAATTCGTCTTTCCCATGGTGGTGGGACCTCGATATATCCCCGGTACAACCATTGATGAAAGTGGCGATACCGATGAAGTCCCCGATGCTTCCCGAATCACACCGCCTATTGTACCTGAAGGAACGCGATCGGCACACGATATCGGCGTTACGGTGGAAATTGATGCAGGTGTACCAATTCAAAATGTCCATTCCCCTTCTCATCAGTTGCAGATAGAAACTCATGGAGAAATTGTCCGGGTGCAACTGGGCGGTGATGATACGATTCCGAATAAAGACTTAATCCTGAGATATCAAGTAGCCGGAGACAATACCCAAGCCACCGTCTTAACTCAATCTGATCAACGGGGCGGACATTTTGCCCTTTATTTTATCCCCGCTTTAGACTATCGCCCTGATCAGATTTTTCCCAAAGATGTGGTGTTTCTCATGGACACCTCCGGTTCTCAACAAGGCGCACCTTTGCACAAATGTCAAGAACTAATGCGGCGCTTTATTCAGGGGTTAAATCCTGACGATACATTCACGATTCTTGACTTTTCTAATGCAGTTCGCCATCTCTCCCAAACTCCCCTGGCTAATACACCGGAAAATCGAGAGTTAGCCATCAATTATATCAATCAATTACACGCCAGTGGCGCAACTGAAATGCTCAGTGGAATTCGGGCTGCGATTAATGTTCCAGCACCAGAGGGGCGCTTGCGGAGTGTGGTTTTGCTTAGTGATGGATATATTGGTAATGAGAATCGCATTTTAGCCGAAGTTCAGCAGGAACTTAAACCCGGAAATCGGTTATATAGTTTTGGGGCGGGGAGTTCAGTTAACCGCTTTTTACTTAATCGTATTGCTGAAATTGGACGCGGAATTTGCCGGATTATTCGTCATGATGAACCGACGGAAAAAGTCGTTGAAAATTTTTTCCGCTCAATTAATAATCCCGTGTTAACCACCATTGAACTCAACTGGAATGGAAGCGGAGAAACCCCAGAGATTTATCCCGCAATCGCCCCCGATTTATTTGCCCAACAGCCTTTGGTACTATTTGGACGAAAGCGCGATCGCATGGCGGGCGATTTACAAATTAATGGTACTACCGCCGGGGGTGAACGCTATGAAAAAACGTTCACGCTCAATTTTAGCGAAACCGGAAATCCAGCCATTGCTCAATTGTGGGGGCGGACACGGATTAAACACTTGATGAATCAAATGGTTACTTATGAAACTAAATCGGGAGTTGAGGCAGTAACCGATACGGCATTAACCTATCAGTTATTGTGTCAATATACCGCATTTGTTGCCGTTAGTGATGATGTGCGGGTAGAACCCGGAAGCCAATCGGTTTCTATGAATATTCCCGTGGAAATGGCAGAAGAGGTTAGTTATCAAGGCGTTTTTGGTAAAGCAGCATCTCGTTCAATGTCAATTCAATCAAAACGACAAGCCTATTTAGCCAGTGCGCCAGGTATATCCGATGAAAGTCTCTCTCTTTCCAGTGAAGCAGCCAAAGTTGGTGCTATGTATTTGAGGCTACGTCAAAAGCCTTCGTCTCCAGCCGCCAATAATACCCAGTTAGAAGTAGTAAGCGTCACGGGATTGGAGCAAAATGAAACCCTTTCATTGACCCAATATTTGCAACATAAGAATTTACCCTCTAATTTGAGTGGTGAAATCGTCTTCGAGTTTACGTTAAGTAAAGGGCGCGTCGGGCGGATTATGTTAGAGGAAGAGGCTTCAACCTTGAAAACAGCAAATGTGATTGAGTTAATTAAGCGACATTTGCTCAAGTGGCGTCCTTCTCAATCGGTTAATAGCACCGTAGTGTTAAGATTGCGAATTCAGTCGTAGGATTTAGCTGAATAGAACAAACTGTAGGGGCGCACCGACGTGCATCCGTGTCAACTTAAGCTCAACCCCTCACCCCCAGCCCCTCTCCCACGCCGGGGAGAGGGGAGCAAGAGCATCCGATCCCCCTTCTCCCGTGCAACAAAAGCGAAGCATCCTCATAAAAAATAGAGCGGAGGGGCATCCCGTTCTTAAAGCTCAACGTCTCCTACGCAATAGCCGGATTGGTTGAGAAGCCTACACTATACCTGTACTCAGGTTAGTGTAGGAGTATGTCACTATTCCAACTGTAAAAATTTATCCAACGCCATCACCATCGCTGGGGGCCAACGGCGGATATTTTCCACCCAATCGATGTCTTTATAGCGCTGATCTAACCCGATAGCAGCTACCCAGTTACTCTCGGCTTCTCCTTGATTCCCGTTAACCCATAAGGCGGCGGTGAGTGCAGCCCGAACATCGGGAAATTGGGGATATTTGCGGATTAGTTTGCGGAGTTCCAGGATTGCTTCTTTTTTCTCGCCAATTTGATAAAGGGCGAGGGCGTGGTTAGCCCGGGCGAAGGCAAAATTAGGGGATAAATCAATGGCTTTCTGGTAATTCGAGATCGCGGCTTCCCATTCTCCCTTTCCGGCGTTAGCGTTTCCCAGGTTGTTGTACGCCATCGCGTCATCGGGGTTAATCTGCAATACCTGTCGATAATCTGCGATCGCCTTTTGCCATTCTCCCTTTCCTTCATAAGCTGTCCCCCGGTTCAAATACGGATCAGGGGCGTCGGGCGCTAACTGAATCGATTGATTAAAATCTGCGATCGCTTCGTCTAATTTATTCTGACTGACTCTGGCATTTCCCCGATTACTCCAGCCTACAGGATTATCGGGTAACAGTTCAATCAGTTGTGTCCAATACGCTTCAGCCGTGGCAAATTCACCCAGTTGTGTCGCCGTAAACGCTTTTTGCCGCAATTCGTTGAGCTGCTCAATCTGAGCCTGGGTTAAATCAGGGATTTGGGCTTGTGCCATCACTGATGGCGTTATCCACAATCCAGAGCATACCAGCACTAGCACGATACCGCATAAACTGACAATCCAACGTTTCATGAGAATGTTAAAATCACAGAGGCTATTGATCACTGTACAAGCAATCGGCTTCCACAGCTTCCAGACGCGCCATGGCGCGTCTCTACATTGCTCCCCCAGCTCCCTCTGCTCCCCCATCTCCCCCTCACCCAATCTCCCCCTCACCCAATCTCCCCCAAACTCCTTTTCACTCTATCTTTACGGATTTCTCACGCACTCTTCACACACAGGCTACTGAAACCAGTCGTCGCCTCTGTAAAAAGGAACATACCCAAATAAATTGATAGTCTTTCTCAACAAACTTTGATTAGCTTAAGACTATTTCCCTGAGGGGCATTGGGTAAATTGAATTGAGAAAATGCGAATGAGTTATCAAGAAATCCGCTGGTGGACAATCGCTGTTTTAGAGATTGCGATACTGGTGAGTTCGCCGTTCTTAATCCGTATATTTTATCACTTGCCGTAATCTGGAATAACAATACCCCATTGAATTTCAGCTCTGAAACTACTGTGTGGACATACCAAACCACTCTTGGTACAACCCTTGGTATGTCCCATCTTCCATCAACTTTAATAATGTCAAATTAATTGCTTCCCGCCAGATGCTCCCTTCGGGTAGTGCAATCCCATAATTTTGTTGTTGAAATGTCGGCTCAATCAACTTAACCTTGCCTTGCCCTTCAGATGTCGCATAATTCTGTAGAGCAGGTGCATCATAAACCACAGCATCCACTCGTTCATCCTCTAAAGCTTGATAAGCCTCTGGCAGGGTTTTAAACAAAATAGATGCCACTCGATTATCCTGTAGATACTCTTGAGCCGCACTTTTTTCCACTGTCGCTACTCGCACATGATGCAAATCCGCAGGCGTTGCGATCGCGCCGCGCAATCCTTGCAATGTGAAGCTAGTGGTAATACTGGCGGTGAAGTAGGCAAAGATAAAATAGCCTGCACACATCCAAAATAAAGCAAATAACCGTCCTAATGCCTTTTTTGGGGTTTTATCTCCATAACCCACGGTTGTCACTGTTACCGCCGCCCACCAGAAGGATTCCCAGATACCGGGTAGGTAAGATTTGGGAAACTCCTCGTTATGCTGGCGTTCCACGAACCAAATCAGATGAGCCGCGATCAATAAACAGAGGACAAAAAATCCTATTGCATAATAAAGGGCTGGTGTCAATAAAATGCTCAAAGTTCCTTGGAAAAGAGTACCGAGGAGGCTACGGTTCTGAGCAGATACCATAATTTGCAACCCGGATTCAAAATAGGGGTAGGAAAAATCAATGGTTTCTTCCCGTTCAGACGTAATCGTCACACCCGCGATCGCGACATCAGCCATCTCCTGTTCTATTTCCTCTAAGAGTTGACCAATGGTATCCACGCCCTGTAATTGGTAGCTTACCCCCATTTGTTCGGCAAGCTTGTCCCACAGTTCGATACTAAATCCGCTATAGTTGCCATTGTCATAGATTACAAATGGCTCAAAAACCTTCGTAATCACCCGTAAGGTTGAGGATGAGGACGTGTCGTTCAACGGTAGAGTCGGATCACTATTATTTCGCGATCGCTCTCTTGTGGAGTTTGCCAAAGACACAACAGCGCCCCTATCCCCGTTGGCTAGTACCATCCTCACCGTTCCTGAGGGATGCAGTTGACTCGTGCTAGGAAACGAAAAGACTAGCCAAACAACTAGCGCCGTGAGACAACTCAAAACCCAGTAACCAACCGTTTTAATCATGGTTGAGATTGGGGAACAGGTAAGTTAAGCAACAAGACAACGAATTTTAGATTTTAGCATTTGAATTCACTAAAATCTAAAATCTATTGTTCAACCGAGCCGTTAGCTTACCAGCTTTATCCCTCTTACATTAGCGTCCATTAAATAGACTTTACTCAACTTTGCCCCTCTCAAATCAGCACCTCTGAGGTTAACTCGGCTCAATTTGACCCCCCTCAAATCAGTACCTCTTAAATCAGCATCCGTTAAATCGGCACCCTTAAGGTCTGCATTTCTCAAATCTGCGCCCCTGAGGTCAGCACCGATTAAATCAGCCGCTAGCAATTCAGCACCCCTGAGTTGGGCGCGGGTCAATTTCGTGTAGCTGAGGTTGGCTAAGCTGAGGTCAGCACCATTGAGATTAGCGCCCCGTAGGTCTGCTTCACTTAAATCAGCGCCACTCAGGTCAGTCCTTTCGAGGATAGCACCCCGCAGGTTAGCCGCCGTTAGATCCTTGCCACTGAGGTCTTTTCCACTTAGATTGATCTTCACAGGCTTTTCCATGGTTTTGTTATACAGTCTTGTCTTTAATTGTTATTCATCCCTAGGGATATATTTCATCAGCCATCTGTCGCAAATGGCTTCAGTAAAATTGCTGAATATTTTAAATCTAGGGGAATTGAGTGGCTAAAGAGGAGAGATTTTTAATTAATGAAATCTTAAGGATAAGTAAACCCGCTTAAGCGCCAAACTCAGCTCTTGCACTCCTTCTAAGAGTTTAGACGGATTAATAATTTTTTCTAATCACATCAATAAGGAGAGAGTTGGCAGCTTAACGGTAATCGTCACTCTGATGGTTGATCGCTAATTGATACATCTTTGATTTTACGGGACTCCAACCACATAGAAACTCCTATCCAAGCAATCACCAACAGTAGTGCCACGATGCCAAATTTCGCCATCCAAGAGACTAAAGTTTCTAGGGGAATAATCCGTCCCACAAAGAAGGATAAACTGACCATAACGGATGCCCACACAGCAGCCCCCGCTAGGTTACACAAGAAAAATTGAGAGTAGGGCATTTCTGCAATTCCTGCCATCGGTCCAGCAAAGATGCGTAGGAGTGCCACAAATCGCCCAAAAAACACCGCTCTAGCGGCATTTTCACTAAACTGCCGTTTGACTTCTACAAGTTGGGGTTCTGGAATGCGAAAGAAACCTCCTAATCGCAATAAGAATGACCAACCGCCTATTTTGCCAATCCAATATCCACAATTATCACCCAGGACAGCTCCAGTAATGGCACTTGCCAGCACAAACCAATAATTGAGTTCACCACTTCCGGCTAAGAAACCACCTACCAGAGTAATGGTTTCGCCAGGGAGGGGAACTCCAGTATTTTCCAAAGCAATCCCAGAGAAAATAACCCAATAGCCGTACTGATGTGCCAGTTCCTGGATTGTCTCCAGTGATAACAGCTCAAAAGACATCCAGTAAACCCTTTACAAAAACTTATCACCTATCACATTTTCACGTATTTTGGCAAATTGTGTCAACTCGAACGAGGTGTTGCTTATTGCAAGAAAGCCTAGCGCGTAGCGCTATATCGGTTGAGACAAGGTAGGGGATTGGGTGTAGTGGCATGATACAGTAGGGGCGCAAAGCCTTGCGCCCGATTTAACCGTAAAATTGATTCCACTATGTCAAACGCGAAGTTGTTTTGATACAACTACTTAAGTTGGCACCAACTCACCTGGACGCAGTTTTGCCCATTTGCCCATTTCTTCCTTAAAGCTGTTACATCCCACGACATCCCATTCCATCTCGACAAAATCCGCTTGAGGACGGATGTTGACATTGATGGTTGGTTCAATGGGCTCAAAATCTGGCGTTTCCGTCAGATGGGGTTGCTGATGCTGGGTTTCCACCGCATTATAGGTGGTGCATCGGTCTACATAGTGGCAGTTAACGCAAATACACATTGCCCAAACTCCAAGTCCTTTTTGTTAGCCTAACTTAGACCAGCCCTAGATTGACCACTATTTCGATGGATTTTTTGATTTGTCCGATGTCATTCGTCCTTTGTCCCCCAGTATTCGTTACTCACGATGAATTCTGACTTATCGGTTCTGTCTCCTGAAAGGTTTCCCTTCAGTCTAGAGTGGCTACCGCCTCAAGCCTGCTTAGTCGGTGGGGCGGTACGAGATGCGTTGCTGAGACGACAGGCTGACTATTTGGATTTGGACTTTGTGGTTCCCCATGAAGCGGTGAAAGTCGCCCGCAAGCTGGCAAGTCATTACAACGCTGGGTTTGTGGTGCTAGATGAAGCGCGACAGATTGCCAGAGTTGTTTTTGATACCGCTACCGTTGATATTGCTCAACAGGAAGGGGAAACCCTAGAGACTGACTTGTATCGACGTGATTTTACCATTAATGCGATCGCGTATAATCCCCAGACCCAGCAAATTATTGATCCGTTGCAGGGTGTAGCCGATTGTCATGCAGGTATAATCCGCATGGTATCCCCAGCGAATCTCCAGGATGATCCCTTACGATTACTGCGGGCTTATCGCCAAGCCGCTCAACTGGGTTTTACGATAGAATCCACGACTCAATCCACAATTCGCCAATTGGCTCCCTTACTGGCAAACATAGCAGCCGAACGAGTACAAGTTGAATTAAACTACCTGCTGCAATCGCCGCAAGGAACACCTTGGCTTACCGCTGCTTGGCAGGATCAATTACTTCACCATTGGTTTCCGGATACGAAGGCTGATAACTTCACCCAAATCGCTGCAACGGATAACGCCGCGAGTGTACTGGCTCAAACATGGCAGACATTAGCCAGCCAACTGAAAACCCCAGTCAGTGGCAAATCCTTATCGTGGTTAAGTTTAGCAAAATTGACGAACGTATTACCCTCTGAGGTTGAACCAGCACAAGCCAAACTTTTACAGTTAAAATACAGCCGCGCCGAAATTCGGGCTGTGTTGATTATGATTCAATACTTACCCCAACTTTTATCTCATGTCACCTCACCCATGAGCTTAAGAGAGCAGTATTTTTTCTTTCAAGCTGTCGGGTCAGTTTTCCCCGCTTTAGCGGTTCTAGCTGTTGCAGAAGGGGTATCGGTTGAGTCAATCGCTCCCTTAATCAATCGTTATTTAAACCCAGAGGATCAAGTATCTCATCCGACTCCATTGGTAACGGGTCATGATTTGATCCAACAGTTAAAGTTACCACCGAGTCCTCAAATTGGCGAGTTACTCACAGAGATTCAAATTGCCAGGATTGAAGGCAAAGTTTCGACTCGTGACGAGGCGTTAGCTTTTGCCAAACAGTTGATATAGCACCACGAGGTACGGAAAGGACATCAGTTAATCCCAACAGGGAATGGGGAACAGTAGAAAATGTCCTAACCTGCCTTGGTAATGCTATATAACAACGCTCAAATTGTGGGATGGATTTTACTATTAAATCGGGCGCACGTCGGTCATTGGTGTCAACTTAAGGTAGAAAACCAATGCTGGCAAGGTTTTAAACTGTGTCTATCTACTTCTCAACATTTCCCCCTCATCCCCTAACCCCTTCTCCCGACCCCCCTCGTTCCCCCCTACAAGAGGGGGGATGACAGAGGATACTTCGTTTTTGTTGCACGGGAGAAGGGGGATCGGATGCTCTTGCTCCCCTCTCCCCGGCGTGGGAGAGGGGCTGGGGGTGAGGGGTTGAGCTTAAATTGACACGGGCGCACGTCGGTGCGCCCCTACAGTGTTTGGATATAAGCGTTATCCACACATTAGTTGTGCTACGCCATTTCCCTTTTTTCCTAACTGACTAACTTTAAACCATGATGCCGTTTGCTATCTTCCTCAACCGTATTTTGAACAGTATACTGATTTGACTGTAGCGCCTGTCGCATGGAGACAATCTGTGCCATCATTTGTTCAAGTTGATGGTCTATTCTCTCAACTTCTGAGGTTGTTGGCGATGACGGTTGTGCATCTTGGGGTGGGGTATTACCGAAGACTGCTTGAGCTGATGCTAAGGATGCTGCGAGTGCTTGCATCGAGTTCACTTGAGCGGAAGTAATCGGTTGCTCACTCATAACCTGCGGTTCCACTGGCGGCGGCGTTTCAATCACATCTACTGGTGCTGAATTCGCTGGAGACGATATCTGTTCCTCTAATGCAGTTTGCAACGATACTTCTTCTATCTCTGGAGTGTCTTGCTCCATCGCGTTTACGGGTGCAGGTGTCTGAGTGTCTTGATTTACTGTGGTACTGGTTAATTCTGTCGCCTGTTTATCCAACCAGTTTTGTAGCCCAGACGCATCTAACTGAGATTGTGAGCTTCTGATGTTATCCAGCAGTTTTTGCTTTTCGTCTAATGTCTGGGTTAATTGGGCAAGTTTTTGTTCAACAACAGCCGATTTCCGATTTGACTGTTGCCACCCCATCATGGCTACACTTGTGAGTCCCACACCTGCGCTCAGTAAGCCCGCTACCCCTAGATACTGAGGGGCAAAGTCTTTCAATTCGCCAAAAAAAAGCGGCTCTTCTTGAACTTGAACCGTCACAGGTTTGGAACCGAATAGATTGAGGGGTAGAGTCAAGGTTGCAAATACGGCTGCTGAAAGTGCTACGGGTGTAAGAATGAATTTGATGGCAGTTGCACTGGTTGTCATTGGTAGTTCCCTCTAAAAGTTACCTGCGTTTGTGGTGATACCTAAGGTGTATCAGCCGTTTTCAACAGTTTTGCAGATTACCCCTGTTTATGAATTAACGGCTCTAACCCCGAAAGGAGTATGAAGTTGTAGCGCACCTGATCTTCAAGAGCAATTCATTGGAGCCGTTTAAAGTTCATCGGATAGATGAAGGCTTTATGTACTTGAGTTGAGTTTGCTCTCTCTTTTACTTAATTTAATATAATTTTCGTCAATTGTATATAAAGCTTTTATGAAGAATTTATTCAGGGTATAAATACCCAATGAATTTATTTTCACAGAGAAAAAATTTCATCATGTTTTTTTCGGAAACCCGCCCTGACGTCACTGGGCAGGTTTAGTCATATCTGGGTGCAGCAAGAAAGGATAGTAATCAAACCCGCCCCGACAAAACTTATGACTTGATCGGGTAAGGAAAGTTGCCGCAAGTGTTGATTTATCTTAACGGCGGCGGCTAATCCAGACTTGATCGCACTTTCAATTAAATTATTCCCACACCAATCGCCACAACACACAAGGGGTAAGGGTGTAGTTGTCACCAGACAATCTTTATCGGCGGGAGTTCTGGGAAAGGCATAGCGCCAGCGATGGATTTGGAACCAATCCGGAGTCTTGAGCCAAGGAACGAGGATTTGAGCCGCGTGAGTGAGTAACTGTTGACCCGCTTCCTGTAAATCGGCAGCTTCTAGATAATGTTGAGCAAACTCAGCCGTACTATGAAACACACATATTAATGAAGTCGAATCAGACCGTTTGCTGCTATCTACACCAATCCAAGCTAAATTATCATCGGGTGAACAGTTGATCGAGCCTGATGTTAATGGCGGTTGCTGGGGGCTGGAATAACCCGCCATGACACTCAAACAGGGGTTAAAGTCTACTGTCTGTAGACTCTCTAAGAAATTAGAGGGGAACTCTTTTTCTAGGGGTTCCAGCACTGTTAATGCTTGGGGGGCGGGAATCGCCATAACCACGGCGGCGGCGGTTAAGTTGTTGTCAGTTTCCTCAGGTGTATGATAGGTAATCTGCCAGGTTTGTTCAGGAGTAGGCGCGATCGCACAGACGCGGCAGGAGAAGCGGATATCTAAATCCTGAGCCAAATATTTGGCAATAGCTGTCATACCTGTGGGGGCGACATACCGAGGAGATGGACATTCAGCCTGATCTTGATTATCCATCCAACGATGAAGAATGCCGCGATCGCACAATGTCTCAATTAGCTGCTGGGATAACTTGCCCTTCGCCTCTAGAAACGGCACACCATGATCAACTGGGGTTCCCTGAATCCGCCGAGTTGCCACTCGCCCACCAACACCACGAGACTTTTCTAAGACAACGACTCGATACCCAGCTTGGTACAATTGTTGAGCGCAGATCAGTCCTGCCATACCTGCACCGATAATCGCAATATCAAACACGACAAAATCTCCTGTCCGGTTGATGCTAAGTATACAGGTAGAATAGAGAACAGTAGTGGCTTAGGGGTTGGAGGGAATACCATTGGATGAACTCAGAAGCGCCTTAGAACTGGCAACGGAAGACGAATTACAACAACTGACACAAATTTTGTTCCGTCGTCAGTTTAATCCCCTAGACTATCTGCAAACCCCTGAACCCATCGACGTTCAAAGTCAAGATCGGCAGGTGTGGTTGGATACTCTAGAGCAACGGTTTCGCTTTTTAGCCGCCGATGGGATGACTGTGCTTAAGGGACGCACGAATGATTTCACTTACCGACAAGCGCTGATTCAGGTTTGCCGTTACCTGAAGATTCCTTATTCTAAAAAACTATCCACCACGGATCTGGAAGCAGAAATATTTCTTAACCTGATGAGTCGCGCCTGGAAAAAATTACCCCCAGCCGAACAAAAATCGCTTACTGTGCGGGTACAGCGCTCATTAGCCCAGTCGAATCAATCCCAACCGTTACCGGCACATATTCAGCACAATCCGATGGATTTGTTGATTAAGGGGGGTTCGGCGTTAGCGGTGTCTTCGATTGTCAAGCCAATTATTCTTAAACAGGTAGCGCGTCAGTTTGCCATCCATTTTGCCCGGTATCAAGTGGCAAAACAAGCAGCGGTTCAGGGAGGTGCAGCAGCAGCGACTCAGTTTCAGAATTACCTAGTGCTGCAAACCGCGAAGCGGGGAATGGCTGCGAATGCAGCACGTTATGGGGCAACTCGCACTTTATTTGCTTTCGTTGGACCAGTATTGTGGGGCTATTTCTTCGCCGACTTAGGCTGGCGTGCGATCGCGACAAATTACGGTCGGATTATCCCCACTATATTAGCATTAGCCCAAATTCGCTTACTGCGGAGCGAGTGTTGGGAACCGGTGTAGCCTCGTTGTCCGATTAATGCCAATAGTTTTAGGGGAGTTGAGGGGTTAGCCGTTCGTAGTTGCGCTTCAGCGCGATCGCACAATCTTTTTCTTAGTATACCAATAGTAATAATCCTACCTGGGACTAAGTTGGGACTAAGTTGGGACAAAGTGGTTAACAAATGGGTTGGGATTGGGATTAAACCTGGGATTCGGGGGTGTTTGATGGAAGAGTAAACCATTCAACCCGATTGTGATGAATAGGAAGCATTCTGAACTTTTGCTAAAAACCTTGGAAGTGAGTACATTTGTCGTTACTCTGTACACCTATTCGGCTTTTGTGGGAATTGCGGCGGCGGGTTTAGCGATTTATTGTTTACTTCAGCAAGCGCGGGAGGAGGGGTAGTATTGTGTTTGTTCGTAGTAGATGAACCTTAGCATTAGATTTTGTTGGGTTTCCTTGCGTCAACCCAACCTACAATGCTTAATCTCAATCAAAGTCCCCCTTTTGAAGGGGGATTTGGGGGGATCAAAAGTTAAATGGTGCGTTACTTCGCTAACGCACCCTACGGTTTGATAATGTAGGATGGAACATTTCAGGATTCATCGTTTATATAAGCTTATCCGGTGAGTAAGGCATTGATAATCGTTGCTAGTTTCTTCAAATTCACAGGTTTAGTCATATAATAGGATACACCTGCGGCTAAACATTTTTCGCGATCGCCTGACATGGCTAGGGCGGTTATGGCAATAATTGGAATGGTGGCGGTGCGGGGATTGGCGCGAATTTGTTGGGTGGCGCTTAACCCATCAAGTTCTGGCATCTGAATATCCATTAAAATCAAATCAGGCTTGCGCCGTTGGCTGAGTTGTACGGCTTCTTTGCCATCTTTTGCCATGATCATTTCATAGCCGATTCCCTGTAAGTAATCGGATAAGGTTTGGGTGTTGGCTTCGTTGTCTTCCGCCAATAAAATTAAAGGAGTTGTTCGCAGTAACGTTGTATCTTCAATGTCTGATACACTACACCCTAGCGTCGCCTTTTCTGCGGGGTAACTGATGGAATGATTCACTGGATGAGAACGCCAAGGTAGTCTCACGGTAAAACAACTCCCTTTTCCGATTTCACTTTCTACAGTTACCCATCCCCCATGTAATTCCACAATTCGCCTTACTAATGCTAATCCTAACCCCGTTCCCTGATGACGCCGGGATAAACTACTATCAATTTGGACGAAAGACTGAAACAGTTTCTCCCGATGTTCTTTAGCAATTCCAATTCCCGTATCACTGACACTGATATAAAGCATCTCATTGGGGGAAGTGTTGAATGTTAACCCTTCCTCCCCCTCAAGGGTATGGTTGGTAGGGGCGGGTTTAGGGATTTTCTTTTGGCTACTGATAGTAACGTTTGAACAAAACCCGCCCTGACTAAATGTAGCGTTTACCTCCTTGTCTTCCTCATCTCCCCCATCTTGCTTACGAATTTCCACCGTCACCTGTCCCCCTTCTGGGGTAAACTTCACCGCGTTACTTAATAAGTTAATTAAGACTTGCTGTAAGCGTCGTTCATCACCCAGAATTGTCCCTAATCCTGCTGCAATATTTCCCGACAACGTAATGTTTTTATCTAACGCTAGGGGTTTAATCAAGGATAAACTCGCATCACACAGTTGGCTAATCCTAACGGCTGTCAGGTTTAACTCCAACTTCCCGGATTCAATCTTGGCTAAATCCAGAATATCGTTAATTAACTCCAGTAAATGTCTACCACTTTTTTCAATCGTGGCGAGAGACTTGCGCTGCTTTTCGGTAATCTCTCCATAGACTTCTTCCTGTAAGCTTTCCGATAACCCTAGAATCGCATTCAGTGGCGTTCGCAATTCATGACTCATATTTGCCAGAAACTCGTCTTTTAACCGAGTGGCGTGGGCGAGTTCCGCATTGGTTGTGGCTAAGATATCATTATTGTGGCGCAATTGCTCGTATAATTGAGACTGTTTAATCGCGATCGCGAGTTGGGTGGCTAGGGAGACGAGTAACTCTATTTCCCAGGTTTGCCACTCTCGCGGATGGGAACATTGATGGACAATGAGTAATCCCCAGAGGATATCCTGTTGCACAATTGGGACAACCAGTTTTGCCCGGATTGCGTACTCCCGCATGAAGTCTACCATACAAGGTAAAACATCTTCGCGATCGCGATCGGCTAACGTATACACTTTTCCCTGAACATAATTCTGATAACAGGTTGGCGGAAAGGTTTCCGCCGGAAAGATACTATTCAATAACTGGGGAAATCCTGAGGCTACCCCTTCCGCAATTACCCGTCCCCGATTATCTTCAAAAAGCTGATACACTAATACTCGGTCAGCCATCAGTAATTGTTGGATTTCTTCAACCGTCGTTGTCAAAATTGTCTCCAAGTCTAGGGATTGACGAATGCGTCGAGACATCGCACTGATTAATCGTTCTCGTTCCACCTGTTGGCGTAGGGTTTCTTCTACCTGTTTGCGCGATGTAATATCTGACGCTGTACCTAGAAGTTGTTTCGGTTTCCCCTCAGATGTGCGCGTAAAAATTGTATCCCAACTATATAACCAACGCCATTGACCATCCGCATGGCGCATCCGATACTCACATTCAATAATATCACCATCTTTTGCCGTATCAAAGCGTTGATGCTGGCGTAAAACTTGAGCTAAATCATCGGGATGCATTAGGGATTCAAACAGTTTGGATTCCATCTGCTGAATCTGTTCCGGGCTATAACCCAGCACTTGAGCAACGGAACGGTTAATATAGATATTACGTTGTTCGGCGATATCATAAATATATAACACATTCGGATTCGTATCCGCAATTCGTTGGATAAATCGCTGACTCTCTTGCAACGCTAGTTCTGCTTTTTTGCGATCGCTAATATCCCGAAAATAGACCGATAACCCGTCTTCCGAGGGATAGACTCGCACTTCATACCAGGTATTGTTCGACGCATACAACTCCTCAAATGCCATCGGTTTTTGTTCTCTGGCTGCTTGGCGATAGATGGTTTCAAATTGGGTGCCAATGGCGTCGGGAAATTCATCCCAGATACATCTGCCAATCATATCCGATACGGGACGATTAATTAAGGGGGCTAAGAGGGAGTTGAAGTGGGTAAACCGCCAATCCTGATCCAGGGCAAAAAAGCCTTCGGTAATACTTTCTAATATATTATTAATCTTGCGATGGGAATCTTGTAGGGCTAATTCTGTTTGCTGGCGTTCCTTAATTTCTCGGTGCAGGTGTTCCACTGTCTGTTCTAACGCCGTTGTTCGTTCTTGCACTCGCTTTTCTAAGGCTTCATTTAAGTGTTTCAGCGATTCTTCTGCTTGTTTGCGATCGCTAATATCTCGATAGGCGCTTAAAAACAAGAGTTGATTGTCTTGGTGAATAATCGAATGGGAGACAAGCAGAGTTTTCTGGACGCCGTTTTTATCACAAAATGTTGTTTCAAAGGTGCGGAGTTTGCGCTTCTTACTGGGACTTTTTTGCCATTGCTTCACCTGCTGATAAAGAAGTGGATCAGGATACAGTTTCGCCATGAAATTCTCACAACGATTTGCCTCTTGGCGGGTATAGCCCGTAATTTGCTGCATTTGATGATTAAAGATACGGAATTTCCCCTGACTATTACTTAGGGTAATTCCTTCGCCCACGGTATCAATCACCGTAGACAATTGTCCCGCCATGGATTGAATCGCTTGTTCGGCTTTTTTGCGTTCGGTAATATCTGTAACCGTGGTTACCCGCAAACAGCGTTCCCCTTGTTGCATGATCGGTCCAGTGGTAACCTGAATATCAATAAATTTACCATCATGACGCCGTACTTGCCATTCACCGGAATGATGGGGGTCAAGGAATTCGGTTAAGGATCGTCCTAATAAATAATCACGGGGATAAGCAAACAGTTGACAGAAGGCGGGATTAACCCGTACCAGTCGCCATTGTTCATCAGTAATACATAAGCCTACCGGGGCAGATTCATAGAATAACTCTAAGAGTTTCTCACTGGTTTGGGCGTGTTCCTGTGCTTGTACCCGATGGGAAATATCCAACCATGCGCCAATAATTTCTTGGGGAATCCCTTGGTCATTGCGAATCAGTTTCCAATCATCTTGTAGCCAAAGATACTCTCCATTTTTCTGTTTAAACCGATATTCTTGAATCGAATAGCCTTGCTGAAACAGTTGAGCAAATCCGGTGAGAACGGTGGGTAAGTCTTGGGGATGAATGTGATTTAACCAAAAATCTGGTTGTTCCAGGATTTCGCCGGGGGTATAGCCAATCAGGGCGGTAATATTATCACTAATAAATGTGGTTTGATAAGGCGGAATAAACTGGCGACTGTAAATAGCCGTGGGACTCGCCGAGAGTAAATAATGCAGTCGTTCTTGCGTCGCCTTTGCCAATTGTTCTGCCTTTTGCCGTTCCGCCAGTTCCGTTTGGAGTTGGGAAAAAGCATTTGCCTGTTGAATCGCGATCGCGATTTGCACACTGAGTTGTTCTAATAAGTCCAATTCCTGAGGTTCCCATGGGCGAGGGGCGGCACAATGATGAGCGACTAATAAGCCCCAAAGTTGTTCGTTAATAATAATGGGAACGGTGAGAATGGCTTTGACTTGAAACTGTTCCAGGAGTTCTAAATGGCAAGGAGTTAACCCTTGATGATAAATATTATGTGCCACCTGACGCCGCCCATTCAGATAGTCAGCGCCTTTGGTTTCTTGGAAGTAAGCATCGCGAACTTGGGAACCGAGAACCGAGGGAAAGTCACCCACCGATTCCGCCACAATCTCTCCACTCCAATCCTCTGCAAACTGATAAACCAAGACGCGATCGCAATGGAGTAACTGGCGCACTTCTTTAACCGTGGCTTGGAAGATATCCGGGAGTTTCAGGAAGCAGCGAATCCGTTGGGCGATCGAGCGTAAAATATGTTCCCGTTCCGCCTGTTTTTGTAATTGGTGGGTGCGGGATTGGACTAATTCTTCCAGTTGAGTATTGCGACTTTCTAATAAGTCAATTTTTTCCGCTTCTAACTGACCGATGACTTGCTGGAGTTGGTCAATCACACCATACATTTCCATCGGATCAAGAACTTGCAGCAACCGCGTTTGGGTAACAATTCCCAGCAATTCCCCTGTGTCACCCGTAACGACTAATCGCCGCACATAACGACGCTGCATTTCTTGATGGGCGTGCCAAAGATTATCCTGGGTACGCAGGTAAAATAGAGGTTGACTCATCACATCCTTTGCCTGTAATCCACTCAGATTGACACCTAATACTTGAAACTGGACAATATCCCGTTCGGTGATAATTCCTACAGGTTTTTGTTGATTTCCAGCCGGAAACTCTTGACATATATTACTTTTCACAGGATCTAAAAACCCTCTCTCCAAACCTCTCTCCTGCAAGGAGAGATGCTGTGAATTCTCCCCCCTCGCCGGGGGGAATGAGGGGGGTTGGGGGGTTAGATCTAATGTCGATTTTTCTAAATGGCGTGAACAGTCAGCTTGACATATAACCACACAACTGACCCGATGTCGTGCCATTAACTGCGCTAGTTTCAGAACTGAGGTATCCACGGTGGCTTGAATCACCGTCCTATTCATCACCTCATCCACGGTTCGTAGTTTCAGCAAATGAGAGGGTTCAATCACCGAACGCAGGGTGTAAAGGGTAATTAAACCCAGTAATTGTTCCTGATCATCCACCACAGGCAGATGACGAATCTGGTATTGTTTAAGAATACCTAGAACGCTAAAAACATCTCGAAACTCGCTCGATTTGAGGCGATAATCTGGGGGACTCATCACCTGACGAATACTCACCCCCGCCAAATTGCGCCCTTGTGCAGTTAAGCGCACCACATCCCGTTCAGTAAAGATACCCACAAGCTGGGTTCCCTGAGTAACTAAAACACAGCTAGTGGAAGGAGACAGTAAGGGGTTCTGCGGGGATTCTGGCGTCTTTTCTCCCTCCTGGGAACAGGAACATCCCTGCACCTGACTCATTCGCGCCAAAACCTCAACCACGGGTGTATCCAGCGTCACCGTAACCGGAGTGCGATCGAGGATATCGTCAAGTTGGGGAGAGTGGAAGCACCAAGGTTGATTCGGGAGATGAGGAGAGGATGCCATAAGGATGCTAAACTGATCAGCGATAAGGGATTAAGTCATGAAGTCGAATGGGGATCGTCTAGGTGACTATTGGGGGATAGTGGTATACTATCCCCTCCCTTTTCAGCATACAGTTTCGAGCATTGTTCGTAGTTGCGCTTTAGATCGCACTCATGAATGTCTCAGGCTACAATCGATACCAGATCCTGATCTCCCTATAAGCTGTCACGCATTTAAATTGGGAATGGGTAGCGAGCAAGATGCAAAGCCTGCGGCATGGCTTCGCTAAACGCACTACAAGGATTTCGCAATTCTTAACATTATGGTTTAAATGCCGAACAGCTTAGTGCCAGACTTCCGGTTGCGTTCCTGATTGAACCTGTGTGGATACGATGAATACTCAACTCACCCCCTCCCAACTGAATTCCTATCAAGCAATTTTACCCAATGATGATCCCGCCCAGGACGCGATCGCAGTTCTCAAAGACCATAATGGAGATATTGAGGCATCGTTTGAGGAACTGTATTTTCAGCAACATGGTCCAATCCCCGATTTTCCCGACAAATCCCTGTGGGAAGTGACGCTGAACCAGTTACGTCAGGAATTGTGTGGCGATGATAGCTTTCGCACTAAGGTACAGGAGTATAGCAAGAATCCGGGAAGTACACCCTTGCTGACGGGATTAATTGTGTATTTGGTGGGATTAGCTGGCTTACCCCTTGATCCTGCGATCGCCACTGTGGTGGTATTGTATATTCTCAAGATTGGGTTAAATATTTTCTGTCAATATACAGAACCCTCCGATTCCAAATCCTTACCAGGTGAGTAGGGGCGCACCGATGTGCATCCGTGTCAACTTAAGGTAGAAAACCAATGCTGGCAAGGTTTTAAACCGTGTCTATCTACTCCTCAACATTTTCCCCCTCATCCCCTAACCCCAACTCCGGACCCCCCTCGTTCCCCCCTACCCCCCTCGTTCCCCCCTACAAGAGGGGGGAGGACAGAGGATGCTTCGCTTTTTTGGCAGGGGGGAGGACAGAGGATGCTTCGCTTTTTTGGCAGGGGGGAGGACAGAGGATGCTTCGCTTTT
>NZ_JAVJNP010000112.1:0-14142 GCF_040217205.1 Coleofasciculus sp. A1-SPW-01
TTGATCTGAATGTTCAATGCCAATAGCAATTTCCTTTCTGAGTTCCTCTAATCGCAGTAAACGTTCCATCTCGCGTTCCTCTAGCAATCGTAACGCCGCCTGAATAACTTCACTAGGGGATGAATACCTACCCTTTTTGACGGTTGAATCAATAAATTGCTCGAGTTCAGGTGTCAAAGATATGTTCATCGATTAAACTGTCCGAAAATGAGACGATAAATACTATTTTGACATGGAATCAACGCCTTGGGGATGTTGGTAAATCCTGAGCATATTCTTCAGCAATGTCCGGATATCCATCTCGCAAGGGTTTAACCATTAATTCAGCCAGCACCAAATCAGAGGCAACCCCCTGACACTTCCCTTGCTCAATCATCTCCAAAACTTTCCGAGCTAGTTCGCCAAACTCTGGATTTCCTTCTAAAACATAAATGAAAATCACACTGTCGAGAGCGATCGCAACCCCATCAAGGTCATCTAATCGCGCCATGACTCCCGTTCCCCACGAATATAGGCAACAGCATCCACCCCTCGCCAGAGATTTTGATGCTTGGCAAACAGGCGCGATGTATAACTGGGAACGGGCATCATCACCACAGCACCATCCACAACTTTGATTTCTAAGGCATCTCCCGGCTTCAGCTTTAATGCTTCTCGAATCGTTACCGGAATCTCAATTTCATAGTTGCTACTCACTTGAGCCACAGTCATCTGCGAAACCTGAATCATTTGATTTCAATCATAATAAAGCGGGTCGCCCCTACAGCAGCATCAAAGGTGATAGTCTACCAAGAGCGATCGCCTTTCTCAAATAAATTCAACGTGGTTGTGCATATCTAATGGTTCAAGTACCTCTGAAATCAGAATCAATCCTCGCACAATCTCACCGATTGACCGACTATTTTGGTGACAGTAAGCAATACCATAATGTTCTAAACCACGTTGATGAAGGATTAAAAAATCTTCATCATGGGTAAATATTACTCGCTCTTGAGCAATCGCGAAAGTCAATTGTTCTTCATCGGCTGCACCTAAAAGTCCTACTTCAGGTGTCGTCGTGACATCAATACCCCGTTGTTTCAACCCTTGAGCAATTGCCCGATCAACTTGTTCATCCAAGTGCCACCTGATCTTTTTCAAAACTCTATCCTCTTAATTTTTGCTGCACTTTGGAAGGAGTTTTCGCTTGCAATTCACGCACCAAAATTTTGCCCTCTCGCATTTGTTGTTGTATGTCTTCAATATGATCATGGTAATAAGCCAAAGCCGCGTATACGTCTGACAACGTAATCGTAGGATATCGAGACACAATTTCATCAGGAGACATCCCCTTATGTTCATGCCAAATAACGACATCTTGAACCCGAATCCGATGTCCAGCAATACGCGGTTTCCCACCACACACTCCTGGTGTGATTTCAATATGTTCAGAAATTACTGCCACCATAGACTATCTCCAAGGTTAACCTGAGCCTTTTACTTAGCTTATCGAAAGCCATCTCTAGTCACCAACTGTTGGGATTACCTGACCCTAGAGCGATGGCGTTTGGGGTATAGGGTCCGATTGTGATCGCTCCTTCTTCCCTAGAGACGATCGCCCTCTCCCTCCCAGTTGGCGTCAATCCCTGATCAAAAGAGCGATCACCTTGCTGAAATCTTAGTACAAGGAGCCGTCATTAGTGCCATTAACTGGGCAGAAACTCTCTCTAAACTGGCGGAACGAGGTCAAGATCCTGATACGATAGTCACTCAATTGATCGATCTGGCTGGACTGAGCGGAGTTGTACAGTCCAAGTCAGTACAGTTTTGGGTTTTGGGATGCGATCGCGTTTAGGGATAGGAGAGGATTGCGATCGCGTCTATCCTTTTCCCCAGATACACGATACTACTCGCCATTAACAATTAAATGGACACAACTGGACTCGAACCAGTGACCCCCACGATGTCAACGTGGTGCTCTAACCAACTGAGCTATGCGTCCGAACCAAACAGTATCTTACTGTAGCACGACTATTAAACAAGTGGCAAGCCAATCGGATCAAGCCAAAATAGTTTTTCTCTCCCCGCCCCCCTGCACCTGGAGCACCTCCGCCACCTTTTTATGAGCTAATAGTCCTAACTGTCGCTGGTTTTGCTAAAATACCTAGGTTGTTCAGCCTAAACCAGCATCTTTGAATCAAGCAGTAGAAATCTCCGGTGTAGATACCTTAGCGCAAGAACTTGCGACAATCCAGCAAACAGGTTCTAAGCGGATTGCCCTGTTAGGATCGCGTCATGTACCCATTACCCATCAACATCTGATCGAGATGATGAGTTATGCCTTGGTTCTAGGTGGCAATCGTCTGATGACCTCTGGCGCAACAGGTACGAACTCAGCCGCAATTCGTGGTGCGATGCGTGCTGACCCGAATTTGCTGACGGTCATTTTGCCCCAAAGCTTAGAACGTCAGCCACGGGAGTCGCAAGTTCAACTCCAACAAGTGATGCACTTAGTAGAAAACTCAGAAAATGATCATCTGTCTCTGGCAGAAGCCAGTGCGTTGTGTAACTCCGAAATCATTTCCCGATGTCAACAGCTTGTTTGCTTCGCCTTTCATGACAGCAAAACCTTGCTGAGAACCTGTGAGGAGGCAGAGGAACAACGCAAGGTGGTGACAATTTTCTATTTTGATTAACCGAAAAGCACGTCCTGTACCCGATGCGATTTATCGCATCTAATTCATCGCCCTAAATCATGTAAAGCATGAATAGCAGCTTGACACCTCTGAGTCACGGCGGCTAAATCAGGTCGTTTCGTCGAAGCTGGGGGGTCAATGGGTTGACCAATTCGCACGGTTACGGGTACAGGACGCGGTATCGGTGATCCTTTGGGAAAAACGCGATGAGTCCCCCATAAACTCACGGGTAATAGAGGGGCGTTTCCCTTCGCCGCAATTAATGCCGCACCTAACTTGGGTTCAGGGATACGACCATCTGGGGTGCGCGTTCCCTGTAAAAAGACACCCACAGCCCACCCCTGTGATAAACACTCAATCGCCGCACGAATGGCACTCCGGTCTGCTGCACCCCGCTTCACTGGGTAAGCGCCGTATAACTGAATCGCTTGTTTGAGTCCCGGAACCCGAAATAGTTCCTCTTTTGCCATAAATGCCACCGGACGCCGCACACAATTGGACAAAATCGGCGGGTCAAAGTCACTGGCGTGGTTACTGACGACGACGAGTGGACCATCCATCGGTACATGTTCAGCACCATGGATGTGACCTCGTAGGTAAATGTTAAGCACTGGGCTAACTACCGACCATTTAAAGGCGTGGTAGAGAATTAGGCTAGCAAAGGGTTCGCGGTTTCTAGTCACAGAACATCCTAAGTAGATGGGAAAATTCAATTAACCGTGGAGAACTCGCTCCCTTGAGAAGCAAGCTACGTCTTATGTCATTGGTCATTCGTTATGATTTACGGACTATTGACAAAAGGTAATCGATTTGGGTTTATTGCCACAAATCGACTTAGACATAATCCCTAGATTTGGGGCTGTTGTATTAGAGTATCAGTTATCAACAACCAATTTGAAGATTTGATCGGGGATAGGTTAATAGGTTAACCGGGCAAATCTGATAAGCTACCTATATTTTTTAAGGCGGCATCCCGACACATCCGTTTAATTAAACCCGTGAGAACTTTCCCAGGACCAATTTCTACCACTTTCTCAATCCCTACCTCTGACAGGTGTAAGGCAATTTCTCGCCAGCGCACACTTCCGGTCATTTGACGTTGGAGGCGTTCCTTAAGGACAGCCGCTTCTGTGGTAGGTATAGGTTCTGCATTGGATAACACTGGAATCTTCGCGTCACTAAAGGGAACAGACTCTAACACCCCTTGAAACTCCGTCGCGGCTGATGCCATGAACGGTGAGTGAAATGCCCCAGATACATTTAACCGTACTACTCGCTTGGCTTTCACTTGATTCAGTAATGCTTCTACGGCATCGGGGGTTCCAGAAATCACGACTTGGGTTGGACTATTATCATTGGCTAAGACTACATCCTCATGCTCCTGGATGTATTGGTCAAGTTGCTCTTGATTAAATCCAATTAAAGCTGCCATCATGCCACCTGAGGCACTATCCATTAGTTCAGCACGACGTTTGACTAGATTTAACCCCGCCTCAAAGTCAAAGACACCCGCCACGTAGAGTGCGACATATTCGCCCAAACTGTGACCCGCGACGAGGTGCGGTTGATGTCCGCGTTCCTGGATAATATCGGCTAGGATGCTTTCGATGACATAGAGACAGGGTTGAGTATAGAGAGTGCGAGACAGTTTCTCGTCGGAACTCTGGCACAGTTCTAGCACGTCCCAGCCTAAGATTTCCTGGGCTTGGGCGAATTTGGCTTGAGCCAGGGGTAAATCGGCTAAGTCGGTTCCCATACCGACAGCTTGAGAACCCTGTCCAGGAAACACCCATGCAGTTTTAGTCATTTGTTATTCCTTCGTGTTGGTCAGGGTATTCATTATCTCAGGAGAAATGCACGGAATGCATATCTCATTGAGGCTCAACGCGCAGTTTTCCGGCTGTCAACGCTCAATAGGAAATCAGTGCAGATAACTTAACCAGGACTTACGCAGCTACACCACATATCGTGGCAAAGGTGCGTTACGCTACTGGACTGACACAGCTAAAATTATGGAATAGATTTGACCATTGAATCGGGCGCAAGCGCAAGTCTTTGCGCCCCTACAATTCTAATCCACCAAATAAGGTGTGCCACGCCAATAGAGTCTTTACATAAGTCATATTAATGACAAATAATCTGTATTAAAGTTATCCACACCTAAACCAATTGAGCGATCGCGCTGATCGTGTGCGTTGGTGGCATCAGCGTTACTCTATATCTACTCTTCCGTAAAAATCCTTAAAAATTTCTTTACTTCTTCTAGTACAGGATGTTCTAAATCCCAAATATCAACTTTTTCTTTCATGATATAGTCAAAGTTTTTCATGCTACATTTTCTTCCCGCTTGTTTTTTCTCTTTTTTTGAACAAGTATCAAATCTAATGTAGAGACTAACCCAAAACTTGTCAAACTCTTTGCCAGTGATTGATTTGCCTTGATTTTCTAAACAATCCCGCCAACTGACTAAGCAATCAGCAAACGTAGAATCCTGAGGCTTAATAGTTTTTAGGACAGTTTCTAATTCACCTTTCCCATCTACATTGGTAAAATAGCAGGATAACTTGATTACCTCTCCAGTAGCCGTACTAATTTCTATGAATTTTCCTATTTGTGATAAATTGGCACTATTTGTGAAAACTTGATTAATACATTCGTTCACCCATTGAATTCGCTCATCTACAGAAAAATTATCGATATCTATGACAATACCAACCTTTTGTATATCTCTTTTCTGAATATCGGCTGCTAAAGCTTTGAGAGCATTGATCAGTTTAGATTTGTCCAATCCTCCCAAGCATTCGTAGTCATTGATGCAAATGGGAGGCTCTATGGAAATATCATAATTTAAGTTATCTATTAAGGCTTCCATGAAAAACTTATCATTTTTGCTCTCAACGATAAGTAAATTACTCACCCCTCACTCCTTTGCCATGTTCTATAGCATATTTTAGTGTTTCTAGATCACGATTAATTCCTATAATTGAATTACTGCGAGGCTTTCTGGCAATTTCAAAATAGGCACCGATATCTAGATATTTACTAACTCCTGTCTCTGTAAAAGCTTTAATCATCTCTAAGCTATGGGTTGTGGCAAAAATTTGTATATCTAATTCTGAAGCAAGTTGAAATAAGTGTTCCCAAAATTTTTCCTGTTTAGTATAGTGAATACCATTTTCTATTTCATCGATTAACAAAAACTTATAGTTGTTATTGATGAGCTTGAGCATGATCGCTGCTACGCGATTAATCGCATCTCCAAACAAAGAAAGTGGCAACCGTCCTTTCCGTTCTTTCCTAACTAAGTAGAGTGTCGGTTCTCCAATAGAAAAACTTTCTACTTTTTCAATCGAATGATCTAATATTTTAAAGGCTTTGAGGACTTCCTCATCTTTATCATTTAAACGAGCTTTGTCATACTCTTCAGTTAAATCTTTATTTGACAGTCTTCCAAAAGATGTAATGATAGGCAGATTATTATAATCGGGTATATCATGGAACAACATTCCATCTGAAGTTGCTATAACAGTATACTTAGATTTCTCTTGATTATCTTGGATGACTCGAACTTGCAAAACTGACGACATGAGTTCATTTTTAGATATCAGAGTCATCAACTTTCTAGCTTCTTCCTCATCTTCCAAAATTTCTTTTAAAAGCGAAATAGAATGACAAACGAGTATTTCAACAATAGTGCTGACATTCTGGATACTTGTTCCAGTTATTTTGATCGTTGTTCGCTTATCTTGATTCAAGAAAAAACTATCCCAGGCTCGCTCTGGCATAGCTTTCTCGACGTCTGATGCTTCTTGCCTTATCCTCTTCAGTTCTATAATAGTTCTCGATTTAGGACAATTATTTAATAACACGGCTTCCAGCAAAGCCGTTTTACCAGCATTGTTTTGACCCCCAATTAAATTAACTCTCTTAAATCCAGAAATTTTTGTTGCTTCAAAGCATCTAAAATTAGTAATCTCAATGTTTTTTAACATCAGTCAGTAATCCACCTTTGGACGTTTGGATGGTTTAGATGAGTTCATTGGAGATGATCAGCCTCATGGTTATCTTAACTGATTTGTGCTTCTAGATTTAGGATAAGCGATCGCGCTGGTGGTGGATACCCATGAAACCTGTGTCGTTTAGCGATCGCGCTATTGGTGGGTATATAAACTTATATCGAATGGTACGCTCCTCGTATTCTGGTGGGTTGAGCGAAGCCGAAACCCACCCTACGGTATATTAAGGTATTAAGGGTTTCGGTCCTACCAAAATACACGCTTTTCAGTGTTCTGGGTGGATGGGTAGATCACCATCTGAGGACGCCCACCGAATCCACTTCATCTCATTGAGGCTCAACGCGCAGTTTTCCGGCTGTCAACGCATCTAAGGGGGCTTGAAATAAATACCCTTGAGCATAGTCACAATCCAGCAGCCGCAGTTGGGTTAATTGCTCTTTTGTTTCTACGCCTTCGGCAATAACCTTCATTCCCAGGCTATCTGCCAACATGATAATTGTGCGGACAATTTGCAGGGGTAATCCTTTGGTGCGATTGATCATGCCTGCTTCACAATGCCCTTGAACATCGATGCTAATATTACTAATCAAAGACTGATCAATCTTAATCGTATCAATCGGAAATCGATGCAAATAACTTAACGACGAATAACCTGTACCAAAATCATCAATACATAACCCAATTTGGCGATCGCGTAATTCTTTGAGCCGTTCTTCCGCTATCTCTGGGTCTGCCAGTAAGCAGCTTTCAGTAATTTCTAACTTCAAATGACTCGGATGCAGATGGGTCTCGTGCAGAATTTTGTCCAGGTGTTCTAGGAGTTCCGGTTGTAAAAACTGTTTGCTGGAAAGATTGACATAAATCGTCAACTGATGAGCCAGTTCTTGATTAAGTTCACTCTCCTGAACCGTATCATGCCAAAGTTCTAACTGACGACAGGCTTGGCGCAACATCCACCAGCCCATGGGAATAATTAATCCCGTTTCCTCTGCCATGGGGATAAACTCACCGGGATACACTAATCCTCGGCTGGGATGATGCCAACGCAATAGTGCCTCAAACCCAGCAATCTGATGGGTTGAGAGAGAGACTATCGGCTGATAGTAAATCTCAAATTCCTGGTTTTCCACCGCCCGCCGCAATTCGGTTTCCAACTGCAAGACGCTGAGGGCATTTTGGTGCATCGTCAGGTCAAATATCTCATAGCGGGAGCGTCCTAATGCTTTTGCCCGGTAGAGGGCGGTATCGGCATCCCGTAACAAATCTTCAGGACAATCATAGTTGGTGATATCCCCCTCCTTTCGGATCTCTCGACTTAAAACAATCCCGACACTCGCCCCGGTAAAGACTTCATGTCCATCTAAATTAAATGGGGCGGCTAATTCTTGCTGAATTCGTTCCGCTACGCGGGTTGCGTGGTGAATATCTTCAATATCCTCCAGCAGGATAGTAAACTCATCCCCACCCAATCGCGCCACTGTATCCTCTGTCCGCAAACAGGATTCTAAGCGACGGGCAATGCCAATCAGCAGTTGATCCCCAACTAAATGCCCTAAACTATCATTGACCACTTTAAACCGATCTAAATCCAAAAAGAGTAGGGCAAAGCGATAGGTGGGATGGCGTTTGGCTCGCTCTACAGTATGACTTAAACGATCCATAAATAACGCCCGATTGGGCAATCCGGTCAATGTATCGTAAAATGCCCGGGTTTGCAGTTGGTCTTTTGCCAATTTGTGTTCGGTGATATCTTCGACTGTGCCTTCGTAATACAGCAATTCTCCGGTCATCATATCCCGAACAGCACGGGCATTTTCGGCAATCCAAATCACGCTGCCATCTTTGCGATAGACTTGGGACTCAAAATCAGCTACCGCATCATTTTCTTGCAATAGCCGACTAAACTCAGCCCGTCGCTGGGGATCAACATAAAGCTGATGTTCGATATCTGTCAGTCGCACCATCAATTCATCGGGAGAGGAATAGCCGTATAAACGGGCAAGGGCAGGATTGGCGCTAATATAATGCCCATCAGCCGTGGATTGGAAAATCCCTTCCAAGGCATTCTCAAAAATACTGCGATATTTCGCCTCTGCCTGTTTTAATGCCTGTTCTGCCTGTTTACGTTCCGTAATATCCCGTGCTACCCAAACCACAGAATCTTCTAAGGTGGGGGAAATCGTCGCCGCAAACCAAACCTCGCGATCGCGCACTGTTAAGCTATACTCAATATTCAAACGCGAAGATGTGGCGATCGCTTCCTGGATATAGGTCAAGAACTGATCGGCTTGAGTAGGGGCAAAGAATTGATGCAGGGTTTTGCCCACGAACTCATTGGCATTTTCAGGTAATAGCCTCGGATCAGGATTCGTCGGGGCAATTTTCAGGAAACATCCCTGGCTATCCAAGACAAAGATAGAATCCGTCATCGCCGCAAATAATGCCCGCAACTCCGCCTCAGAGGAACGCAACGCCACTTCCGCCTGTTTGCGCTCAATCGCTACCCCTAATTGGGCGGCTACGGTAGAAATCAAGTTTACCAAACGCCGATCCGTTTGCCGCGATTCAAACCGGAAAAACGTTAATACTGCCAAAACCTGATCATGAGCGATAATCGGCACCGCAAAGCCCGCTTTCAAACCACAAGCTTTTGCCATAGAGGAGCGCACGAAGGAGGAATGAGGCGCACGGGAAACATCGGGAATCCATTCTGGGCGACGGGATGCCCACACTCGTCCGGGTAGTCCACAGCCTAAAGCAAAGGTAAAGGCGGGACTGTAATGGCTAAAGTCTTGCCGGGTGGACGCCTCAGACGCTAAGACAGGGGGATAGGGAGACGCCGCGCCTTTATTGGTGTGACCTAAACTGTGATCATTTCCGTTTACCGTTCCACCTTGCTGCTTACCTTCTGCTTTCCAAGGCTGTTCCTCTCCTCTGCGCCAAATTGTGGAACATTCTAAGACCTTCCCATCAGCACGTTTGACCCAAGCTTCGCCCAAATCCCAATGGGTGGCTTGTCCCACTTTGCTCAAGGTGACATACAAGGCTGACTGAAAATCTGGGGCTTCACCAATCGCCTGGGTCATGGTTTGCAAGAGTTCTAGGGCGTCTGTTGCCCATTTCCGTTCGGTGATCTCCGTAATAAAGCCCTCTAAAGCCTGTAATTCTCCATGGCGAGAAAAAATGCCGCACCCTTGTTCCCACACCCATTTCTGAATCCCTGTGGCTGTAGTAATCCGATATTCGAGTTGATAGGGTCGTTTTTCAGTAACGGCGGCTTGCACATCCTGCTTCACCCGTTTTCGGTCTTCTGGATGAATCACGTCACTGAACACTAATGCCCGATTTTCCACCAAATCACGGGGATTGTAGTGTAGCAGATTAAAACAGCCCTCACTGACAAACTCCATTGTCCATTGACTATCCGCCCGACACCGATACGCCATCCCGGGCAGATTGCCCATCAGTGTGGCTAGGGTGCGCTGACTTTCTTGCCAAGCCCCTTCAGCTTGCTTGTAATTGCTGATATCAAAGGCGCTTAAGAGGATGGCAGGTTTTCCTTGAAACTCAATAATCCGGGTACTCGTATCCAGCCAGCGCCTATCACCGGTTTTGGTTAGGATTTCCACTTCATAGCGACGTTTTGCTCCCGTCTGCGCCTTTTCACTTAGGGATTGTTTAGGCATGAAGGCGTGGCTACTCGGATGCAGCAAGTCCCATAAATCCATGGTTAATAATTCCGATTGGCTGTATCCTGTAATTTCGCAGACTATGGAATTAACATAGACTAACTGATTGCCTTTGTAGATTAGGACAGCGGCAGGAATGGTTTCGGCTAAGGTACAAAATTTGACCTCCTGTTCACACACGGCATTAGCAATTAACGGGCGGCGTGTTGGTTGGGGTGATGGGGCTGTTTCCTGAGGTGATGGGGGTAAGGGTTCGTGGTGATGCGAGTCGTCCGTAATCGGCTGGAAAATGGCAAGAAAGGCGGATTCCCGCTTAACGGTTAACCGTTGCAGAGAAACTAGGCTCCAAATCGGCTTGCCATAGTGACTCGGCATTTTGACCACGTAATCCCGCAAATAGCCTTGACTAAGTAAAACCTGTAATATTCTCTGTCGTTGGGCGGGATCGTGATAGAAGGATAGAGTTTGGCGATCGCAAACGGGTTGATTGACTCTAGAACGCTTCTGTTGGCTGGGATCAAAGGTCGAGCCGTAATGATCGTTAGCATACAGAATAACACCATCGCTTAAGCGGGCAATAACCAAGGGTAGGGGAATGGATTGCACTAGCGTTTGCCACAATAGGGTGTCACTGTCTCCTCTCCAGCTCGATTGTGGATGCGTCGGGATACTGAGAAGTTCCAGTACGGTTGTCTTTAGTTCGGGTTGTGTATCTTTTTCCAATAAATGGCTGTAGTTTACTTCTAAATGTTTCACGGCTGCATAACACTCCAATGTATTGTGCGGGGAAATTCCCTCATCCTAAATCCGGGTTAATTCCCCCCGTTCGAGTCGGGACAAGACAGATGGCGTCAAGGGGTAGAAGTTTTAAACGCAACTCCTGTTCAGGCATCGCCTAACGTTATTTACCTCGCCCAAGACAATAATCGGGTTGATGATAGATAGCACCGTGAAAAACAGATCGAATCAACCTAAGCCTGCTGTATGCGATCGCATCGCTTACTGCATAAGCTTATGTCAGCAACCTCCCATCTAACACTACTGGCACAGATATCCAGGATTGAGACGGAGGTTTACATTTAGACTTGCCTAGATGAGAACGCCAATACCTCACCACCCACGTCGCCAGCTTAGATAAGGGCGTATTGGGTTATGGTCAGGTAACTAATAAGATTAGACTAAGGTTAAGAAGAGGAAACTGTTAGCTAGGCTACAGTGTAATGTTTAATTTTTCGTTTTCCGTAATAATTTGCATGTCAGATGTTAAAGGATTCAATTGTCATCCCGCCCAAGTTTACGCCGTACCTGTTTTTGCTCCCTGCCCTAGTTATCTTGGGATTAACCGTATTTTTGCCCGCTTGTCAAGCCTTTTACCTGAGTTTTACGCAATACGACTATGATTTGACCCAAACGCCTGAATGGGTGGGTTTGACGAATCTGCAACGCTTGGGGAAAGACCGAGTATTTTGGCAAACGGTGGGGAACACGGTGTTATATCTGATTGGCGTTGTGCCAATTTTAGTCGCACTTCCCTTAGGATTAGCGATTTTGGTCAATCAGAAACTGCGCGGGATAAGCTGGTTTCGGGCGGCGTATTACACTCCAGTGGTAGTTTCAATGGTGGTGGCGGGAATTGCTTGGCGGTGGCTTTATGCGGAAAATGGTTTATTTAATCAGATACTCAGTTGGATTGGGTTTAAAGAGGGTATTCCCTGGTTGACGAGTCCAGATTGGGCGATTTTTAGTGTTATGGCTGTTACCGTGTGGAAGGGGTTAGGCTACTACATGGTGATTTATCTGGCAGGTTTGCAATCGATTCCTGACCAACTCTATGAAGCGGCGGCGTTGGATGGTTCGGATGGGTATGGGAAACATTGGGATATTACGGTTCCCTTAATGGGTCCCTATTTGGCTTTGGTTGCCGTCATTTCGGCGATTTCGGCGACGAAGGTGTTTGAAGAAGTTTATATCATGACCCAAGGGGGACCGCGTAATAGTTCCAAAACGGTGGTGTATTATTTGTATGAGCAAGCGTTTGCGGATTTGGAAATCGGTTATGCTTGCACGATTGGATTAGTGTTATTTTTAGTAATTCTGGGATTATCCCTGCTTAATCTTAAGGTATCCCAAGGGCGCGATCGCATTAGTTAAGCACGCTCCTTAAGCCTAGAACTAAAGTTCTGGCTAAAAGCTGAAACCCGTTAAAACGGGTTCAAAGATTTACCCCGTAAGCTTTAGCTTATAAGTACCTGGACATAAATTCTGTCCGCTCTACTAAGAAATGTTAACAAGTGTCAAATCCTTACTGTTCCCCGTTTCCTGTTCTCTCGGTTTAAATGCTCTAGACGTGAGTTGAGGTATAATGATGCCTTCTTCAAGATCATCTACCATCTAACGGATATGGCAAGCCAGGGGTTAGGGCATAGACCATGGGGGTTCAGCCTGATTATAGTGGGATGGGGCGCGATCGCTCTTGTCGCTGCACCTGCATTGGCGCAGATTCAACCGGATACCACTCTAGGTGTTGAATCGTCTATTGTGACACCAAATGTGGAAGTTAAAGGGTTACCCGCCAATTTGATTGAAGGGGGGGCAATTCGCGACACGAATTTGTTCCACAGTTTTCTTGAATTTAACGTGGGAGAGGGGGGGCGCGTCTATTTTGCCAATCCTCAGGGGATTGAAACGATTTTCAGTCGGGTTACCGGGAATGATATATCGGACATTATGGGAACGTTGGGGGTAAATGGACAAGCGTCGTTATATTTACTCAATCCTAATGGGATTATCTTTGGTGAAGGGGCGCGTCTGGATGTACCAGGTTCCTTTGTGGGAACTACGGCGGATTTAGTGGTATTTGAGAATGGCTTAACGTTTAGCGCAACAAACCCGGAAGCCCCCCCTTTACTGACAATTAATGTAACCCCAGGATTGCAATACGGCAACAATGGGACAAATGCGTCTATTACTAATCGGGGGAACTTAGTTGTCGGGCAAGATTTAACCTTAGCCGCAGGCAATCTGAATTTACAAGGTCAACTTTCTGCTGGAAGAGATGTAAGTCTAATCGCCAAAGATACGGTAATAATGCAGGATACAATCAGCAATCCGTTTATCGCGGCGGCTCTTAATCAGTTAGAGGTAGAAGGTGCTAACCGTATCGAGATTTCAGCGTTAAACCATCCGGATAGTGGACTCTTTTCCGGTGCAGATTTAGTCTTGCGTTCAGCTAATCCGATTAAAGGAAATGCTCATTATACAACCGGAGGTAGTTTTCTCCTAGAAGATTTAGAGGGGAACTTAGGACAATTAACCAGTCCAGAAGACCCGGTTATTCGCGCCAGTGGGGATGTAGTGTTAGGGGGTTACGTGGGCGCTTCTCTGCATATTCTGGCGGGAGGGAGTGTGACGATTCCAGGTGACGTTATTATCCAGTCTCCCGACCCGGTTAATGGTATCGTGGAAACCATTACTCTGTCAGATGGCACAACTATATTAGTTGATGGAAAAACTCAACCCACGTTAGATATCCGGGCGGGGACAACAGCATTTAATATCCCAGATATTCAGGGTATCCCAAATACGGGGATTATTTTGCCTCCTTTACCCAATCCCGTGGGAATTCCCACAAGTGCCGATATTACAATTGGTGGTATCTTTTTCAATGCCCCTGATGGTGTTGCCTTGATTACCAATCAATACCAACCGAATTTATCCTTACCTGGTGGCGAAATTATCATCAATGGTGTTTCCGGAGTGGCG
>NZ_JAVJNP010000116.1:0-18341 GCF_040217205.1 Coleofasciculus sp. A1-SPW-01
CTCTATCACACCTAGCCCATGCCATCTTTAGCCCATGCATTACCATGTAGACCTAGGAGGGTTACTGTTATTATAGCGCCAAAAGTTAATTGTAATTTGAAAATTTCGTTCCTCAATTTTCCGCTGTCCATCCTCACCCTACTATCGTTGAGGGTGAGGACTTCCGCGCCTGCGTTAACTAGCTTCCGTCTAACCAGAAGCGCTCCCGTTAAACTTCTGAGCCGCGAGGAATGTCAGCTGTACTCCCACTGACGCTACCAAACGAGCTACTGGTCAACACATCGGATTCCTTGACAAATCCACTGTAGGCTTCCATTCCATGTTCGCTAATATCCAAGCCATGGATTTCTTCTTCGGCGTGTACTCGTAGTCCCAAAGTCGCTTTCAGAGCTAGCCAAACAATGGAGCTAAATGCAACGGTGAAACCGCCTACACAGAGGATACCCAACAGTTGAACACCCAGTTGACCGAGTCCTCCCCCATAAATCAAGCCGAGTCGTTGACCCGCATCATTTTCAGCGAAGGTGAAGATACCAACAGCAATGGTGCCCCAGATCCCGTTAACTAAGTGGACAGAGATCGCACCCACGGGGTCATCGATATGGATATTGTCAAAGAAGGAAACCGCAAAAACCACGATAATGCCCCCAATCAGACCAATTATGATGGCTGATAGATAGGAAACGGCATTACAGGGGGCGGTAATCGCCACTAAGCCAGCTAAGATGCCGTTAATAATCATCGATAGGTCAGGTTTACCATCTTTTAACCAAGAGGTAATCGTGGCAGAAATACCGCCAGCCGCAGCAGCAAGGTTTGTGGTTACTGCAATATAAGGCACACTTGCATTAGCCGCGAGTTCTGATCCGGGGTTAAAACCAAACCAGCCGATCCACAGAATTAAGCATCCCAGTGTGGCAATACTCATATTGTGACCGGGAATTGCATTGATCTGACCGTCTCTATATTTTCCTTCACGGGGTCCAAGAAAAGCTGCTCCCATCAACGCAGCCCAACCACCAACCGAGTGAACCACGGTTGAGCCAGCAAAGTCGGAAAAGCCCATTCCTCCTAGCCAACCACCACCCCAGACCCAGTGTCCGGTAATGGGATAGGAGATTCCCGTCAACAAAAGACTGAAAACGAGAAAGTCAATAAACCTAATCCGTTCAGCAACCGCACCCGAAACAATGGTGGCAGCAGTTCCGGCGAAGGCAGCTTGGAACAGGAAAAACACGGAGATCGGTAAGCCGGTAGGAAATGGATCGAGTCCATAAGTACCCGGATCGGTGCTAGTTAGGAAAAATCCACCCAAACCAATAAATCCAGTTCCTGCACCGAACATGAAGGAAAACCCAATTGCCCAAAATGCAATGGTTGCTAGGGCAAAGACAATCAGGTTTTTGGAGAGAATGTTAACCGCATTTTTCTGACGACAGAATCCGGTTTCCAACATCCCGAATCCGGCATTCATGAAGATCACCAGAATCGCAGCAATCAAAACCCAGATCGCGTTTAATGTTCCCTGGAGTTGGGCAATGGCATCGGCGTCAACCGCCTCAGTTTGAGCAATGGCTGCCGTATTCCAAACCACGACAATAATCGCCGTTAGCGGAATACAGGCTAGCCAGTACGGAGAAAAAGATTTGGCTATGGTTTTTAAGGGGTCAAAATAGGGAGAATCCCAGAAGGATTGGGAATATCCTGGTAAATCAACTTGTCTAGTTTTTGGGGGAGACTTTTTTCGGTCGGAAGTTTTCTCGAACGTTCGTCTAGACATCATTTCGCTCTCTTTCCTGTATTTCTGGTGGAACACATCCTAACATTGAGCTAAGAAGCGGTAAATAAAGTCATTGGAAGTATGACGTAGAAGAGGGGGTAAGTATCTGAGTATGACAGAACTCCTCGCCTATTTTCTTTGGTTTACTGCCAGCTTTTAAATAGTGCTGCCTGATTAAGGAATCGGGAGTTTTGGAAGTTGGCGTGTCTACGTTAGACAAAACCCTACAAATAAGTTGCCAGATAGTCAAGAGCCTCAATTCTTCTCAATAACTGGGTTCATTATCTTTAGGAAATTCTCAAATCTTCAATTTTCTGGCTGGATATTTCTGTAACAAAATATACGGTTTTGGGCGTGAGTCCTTAAAATATATTGCGGTAGTCCCCTAGCTAAGAGCTTCTGTCATCAAGACTTGGGTCAACCCGCCACCAGTTTGGCAGCCTGAGTTGACGTTTTTTTTACGCGAGAGCGAGCCGCCCTTTTGATTTTGCCTAAGCCTATTGATTTGGCAATGATTAAGATTTAAGTAAGCCTAAGAATTTAGGTCTCTCAAATAACCTCTTAATTAATTAATAAAAATTTCTTTGGTGTTAAGTTTTGATTGTTATAGCTAATCTTTTCAGAGAAAGGCTTCAGAGGTGATACTTTAATGCAGTAGAGCGAAAGGTTTGAGGGTAAGACAGTTGGGGGGCGGAGGGGTAGGGGAAGCTGGGGAAGCTGGAGTCAAAACTCAGTTAGGGCGGGTAGGGCGGGTTTGGCACAAACGTTACCATCCATAGCCAAAAGAAAATCCATAAACCTACCCCTACAAACCAGATTCCCTTGAGCTTAACGTTGCGTCAAAACCAGGTTCCTCGAAGGTTGTGAAGGGTCAAACCTTAATCTACGACTTTTGTGATAAATATTGCTGATATCCCAACTTTTCTAGCGCCGCTTGCTTATCCATGACGGATTGCGTTAAAGTCTGGCGGTACTGCTGCACTCGTTCGAGTAACTCAGGTTGTTGGGATGCCAAAATCTGCACGGCTAACAACCCTGCATTTTTAGCATTGCCAATGGCTACGGTAGCGACAGGGATTCCACCTGGCATCTGTACAATCGAGTAGAGGGAATCTACCCCTTGTAAATGGCGAGTGGAAACAGGAACACCAATGACGGGTAATGGTGTCAGAGACGCCACCATACCGGGTAAATGAGCCGCCCCTCCCGCTCCGGCGATAATCACCTTGAGTCCACGCTGATGAGCGGTTTGGGCGTAGTTTACCATACGTTGGGGAGTTCGGTGTGCGGAAACGATCGCGACTTCACAGGCTACCTCGAACTCTTCACAAATTGCGATCGCACCCTGCATCGTGGGCAAGTCGGAATCACTGCCCATAATAATACCAATTTGGGGGTTGTCATTCGTCATTTGTCCTTTGTCCTTTTTGCCTGTTCCCTATTCCCTGAAGTGACATCCTCCTACACCGAATCAGAGATTACGGTGTAGGCTTCCAACATCGCTGTTAGACATTGCTGCCCTGCGCCACTTATCTAGGCAAAATGCCCCCGACAGCCCGACTTGACA
The DNA here is from genome assembly GCF_040217205.1 of Coleofasciculus sp. A1-SPW-01. Classification (NCBI taxonomy): domain Bacteria; kingdom Bacillati; phylum Cyanobacteriota; class Cyanophyceae; order Coleofasciculales; family Coleofasciculaceae; genus Coleofasciculus; species Coleofasciculus sp. A1-SPW-01. Next base: position 3,348 of record NZ_JAVJNP010000116.1, read on the forward strand.
GCCAATTTCTTTCCCCCAGAGTCCCTGGGTACTCAATTGCTCATAACCTCGGTTACAGATTTCCTGTGCTGAGGCTATATCTCTATCCACCTCATACTTGCATTCTGGGCAACTATGCCATCTATCAGACAGTTCTTTGGTGACTTCAATACGACAATTTGGACAAGTCTGAGACGTCCCTCTGTGGTCAACTTCAGCAATATAAACACCGCGTTGTCTCCCAACATAATAAAGAATATCCCTGAACTGACCGAATGCCGCATCAATTGTATGTTTACCCAGAAATCCCTTTGCCATGGTGCGGAAATCGATGTCTTCTAGGAAGATAGTCCCCGCCATGTCACACAGCTTGTGAGCCAATTTGTACTGATAGTCTTTTCGCTTGAATGCAATGAAAGGGATAATCAGCAGGCATTATGTATTCTGACTCCTTACTACACCTACACCTGTCTACAGGACACTTCCTTGAAGCAATCCAGTCCTTTAGCTCTCTAAGGGCATAATTATAAACACCCCGACAAGTTTCGAGCCATTCGTTTAGTGACTCGACTTGTTCAGCATCAGGATAAATTCGATAGGTGTAGTTCAGATTTAGCATACCTTGATTGTCGCTTAATCTACTGTAAATGACAACTTGCGGTAAACGTCAATTTCGGAGGCATTGAACCTCGCTCAATTGACTTGGGGAGTGAAGGCATCCCAACACCAAATCAGAGATTATGGTGTGGGATTTATAGCTCCCCAAACCCCTCAACAGTTAAAATGACGCAGGATTAATGATAAAGAACATGATTATTATTAATGCACGAGTACCAGGTTATCAAGGGTTGCAACAGGTAAGGGTTGATGGGGAGGGAAAAATTTCCGCGATCGCACCCATGGCTGATATGGCTCAAAATGCCGCTACTCTCGATGTTACAGGCGATTGGCTCTCCTTAGCTGGGGTCGATTTACAGATTAATGGGGCGCTGGGTTTGGCGTTTCCAGATTTGACGCTGGGGGATAGCCAGAAATTACAGCAAATTTGCCAATTTTTGGGTAATCAGGGGATTGATGGATTTTTACCCACCTTGGTAACCACCTCGATTGAGAAAATTCAACAATCGCTGGCGGTGATTGCGGATTTTTTAACCACCGCTTCCGATCAGGCGGGAATGGCGCAAATCTTGGGGGTGCATTTAGAGGGACCTTTTCTACATCCTCAGAAGCGAGGAGCGCATCCTCAGGAATATTTATTACCATTAAACCTAGAAAATGTCAAGCAAGTTTTGGGGGATTATGGCAAACTGGTTAAAGTGATGACGCTAGCGCCGGAGTTAGACGAGACAGGTGAGGCGATTAGTCATTTGCGTTCTTTAGGAATTACCGTGAGTTTAGGTCATTCCCAAGCAACGGCGGCTGAGGCGGAGGAAGCCTTTGCCTTAGGTGCATCGATGGTAACTCACGCTTTTAATGCGATGCCGGGATTACACCATCGCCAACCTGGATTATTGGGTGCTGCTATCACTCATCCTCAAGTGCGCTGTGGGGTGATTGCCGATGGACAGCACGTTTGTCCGACAATGTTACAGATTCTACTGCAAGCGAGTAGGTATGAAGCGGGATTGTTTCTAGTCAGTGATGCCTTAGCGCCATTAGGATTAGGGGATGGGATTTATCCCTGGGATCAGCGTCAAATTGAAGTGAAACAGGGTACAGCACGATTAGCGGATGGTACATTGGCGGGAACTACTTTACCGCTATTGGTGGGAGTGCAGAATTTGGTAGAGTGGGGACTGTGTGAAATCGAGAGTGCGATCGCCCTAGCTACGGAGTCTCCTCGACACGCGATCGGTTTACCTGGGATTGGAGTAGGACAACCTGCCAATTTGTTGCGTTGGCATTGGCATGAGGATATATCAAAATTGAGTTGGCAGCGTTTACAATTCAATGGATGATTTGTCATTAGTCTTATGTCCTTTGTCCTTTGTTAAGTAAGGGAGAACTCATAATTTATCCTTCATAATTCATACTTGAGATGTCTCACCTTATTAACAGGTTGATCAGGATGAGCTGGATTGGGGATCAATCGCTGATTTTGACAATCGACCAACAAATCTAATTTCTCTAATACAGTTTGACCAATCAGCACCTCATCACCCAAAACTAACGCATCCTCCAATGTATCACGTCCTTGCCAATCAATTAGAACTCCAACTACGCCTACAGCTTCTGTTCGCCCATCCGCATAACCTGCTACTCGTTGAGCGCGAATGGTTAAACCAAGACACTGCACAACATGAATAGGAAGCACTGAACAGACTGCACCTGTATCAATCACGGCTTCTGTTTCGTATACACGAACCTGATCAGCCGTTAGTTGTCCTCGCCGTACTAATTCGTCATCCGTTGGATTGGTAAGCTTGACTTTTGCTTTAACTTCACCCATGATTTTACCTGGCACGTTCTCTCACAATACATCAACTATCCAAACATTCTATTTCCATTTTATGAGAATATTACGTTAATCAAACATCTCATCATTTTCTGTAAGTTCTCTGCCTTTTGCCCTCTGGCTGATGTTTCTTGAGAAAGACATGATGGCAGTAACACCCCTAGCTCATGGTAAAGTAATTAATCGTCCGAACTCCTCCATCCAACCTGACTCTATGAACACCGTTGATGATAAAACCGTAGTTAAAGACTATTTCAACGCCACTGGATTTGACCGTTGGCGGCGGATTTACGGCGAGGGCGAGGTCAATAAAGTCCAACTGGATATCCGTAACGGACACCAGCAAACCGTCGATACTGTTCTAAGCTGGCTCAAGGCTGATGGCAATTTAGCTGAGTTATCTATCTGTGACGCTGGCTGTGGTGTGGGAAGTCTCAGCATTCCCCTAGCTGAAGCAGGTGCGAAAGTCTTTGCCAGTGATATATCAGAAAAAATGGTCGGTGAAGCCAAAGAAAAAGCAGGCGCTAGCTTGGCGAATTCTGACAATCTTAGCTTTGCCGTACAGGATTTGGAAGACTTGAGTGGTAGCTATCACACGGTTATTTGCCTAGATGTACTGATTCACTATCCCCAAGATAAAGCTGATCAGATGATCTCCCATCTTGCTTCTCTAGCCGAGTCGCGCTTAATTCTTAGCTTTGCTCCCAAAAACATTGTATACAGTTTACTCAAAAAAATTGGCGAGTTATTTCCCGGTCCTTCTAAAACCACTCGTGCCTATCTACACCGCAAAGCCGATATTATCAAAATATTGGAGCGTAACGGCTTTTCCATTCAACGCACGGGAATGACCAGTACCCAGTTTTACTTTTCTTACCTCTTAGAAGCAACCAGAAATTCCGATTAAGCGACCTGTAGGAGTACAATATTTCGTGCAATAGATTGGGTTCGTAGTGAGGGCTTTAGCCCTGTCCAGCTAGACGTTAGAGAACTAAAGTTCTCACTACAAACTATTTTCAAGCAAACAAATCCGGATATTGCTCCTTCGCCCACATCGGTAAACCGGCGGCTGGATTTTCAAGCTGACGGTTCAGCAGCTCGATAATATTTGGCATTTTACTTAACAAATCAAACACCACAATATTGCAATCCAATCCCTTAGAATCGGTGAACCCTCTGACATTTTTATCCAGTTCCAGATAAAACTTGGGATTCAATTCACTCCCAAACCCGATAATGACAATTTTCAGTTCATCCTGACTTTTCAATCTGGCACTGGTTGTCTGAATCAAGTTCAAAAACTTATCTCGGTCATCAAACTGACCATCTGTGTAAATAATAATAAACGCTTCCCGATTCGCCTCACGATTCGCAAACCATTGATTAATCACTTGCTCAAGGGTTGGTGTAATAAACGTACTACTATCGGGTTGATTTTCATCAAAGACACTAGGAACCTGAGCCGTATCTTCAATGTAGATGATTTTGTCACAGGGGCGATTAGGACTAAAAAAGGTTAAGGCAATTTCCTGACAAACCTTGTCCTCATCCAGACTGGTTTCATTGAGAATGCGATAGACGTGTCCTTCAATGACTTCTGGTAAAACTTTCCAGCGAATATTATTATTAAATTCTGGATCTCGTCTCACCATTGACCCACTTTGGTCGATGAGCATGAAAACATCTCGGTTAAAAAGTTTTTTACTTGCCATAGAGTCCCCTCTTTGAATAACACCCTGAGTTTGGGTTTCAATAATCGTTGCTTGATGCAAAATAGGTGGAGCGCTCGGCGTCGTCGCCCTTGTTTTTTTGGGGCATTTTGCCGAGAGACCCGATATGAATAGTTTAATGGTTTTTGCTACCCGGTTATAAATCGACATCTGAAGTCCCTACAGTTCGCAGGTTGATCACTATTGATTTAATTAAGAATTCTTAAGTGTATTATAACTATCAAATATAGTTTATCTGTACTATTAAGCAGATAGTACTGTAGGTTGGGTTGACGCAGGAAACCCAACAAAACTCAGGACTCGTATCCCTGACTACAGACCCAATCTAATGCATAAAATTAGGTATACTACATTACTATGGTGTGGTATACGCAACTAAATAGGGATTGGAGATGAATATCTCGAATCCCTGGAAATTTCTTATTTAGATTCTAAAGTGGAGTTAACGAATTTGTTCAAGTGCTAAAGGCTTCAAGCTTCAGCACCTGTTGAACCAATTTAGACATCAGACTTTTTGTTGCGCTTGCGCAAGCCTAAAGTACCTGCCATCGCCAAGGCGCCTAAACCCAAGACGGTTCCTGGTTCGGGTACATCTTTAATCAACTGGAAGTCAACGCCGTCACCTGTGCCTCCTGTATCCTTACCCAACTTTAAGGTAATTTCGCTAACATCTTTCCAGGTTTGGTAATAAAGGTTACCATCTTCTCCGAGGGGAACGGGATTGTCGCCGGAGATCAACATTCCGTCCGTTAAAGCTTCGGCAAAGAAATCAGGAACGCCAGTTGTAGCAGAACTTTCGGTGTCGAAATACTTAATAGTTAGTTCCGGGATTATCTTGGTGAATGTAAATTTGTAAGTACCGACTTCGAGTTGCCCCTCTTCTTCCCCAACAGAACCATTAGCATTTGTTTCTGAGGGACGGAACCACGCTCCTGAGGGGGTCGTACCGAGATCTTTTGCCAACAGGTCTGCTATACCTAGTGTACCGCCATCATAAATTGTTTCCGTTCCTAGGATATCAATAAATAAGCGACTCTTTGTCCCGCTGGTCTCGTCCTCCAAGCTCACTATATCTTTTATCCAAGGAATATCACTAGGATCTATACAGTTGTCGGTGAGACAGCCTAGTCCCACATTAATTTCCGTTTCTATATCTTGTGGAGGCAGCAACTCAATGGCAGAAGCTGAAGGAGCAATGAGACCTACCGTTACTGTAGAGGCGGCAAGTAGCGAGGCGACGGTAGCGGAATGGCGGAAAAGAGTTGAGAGAGATTTCATGATGTTATTTCCTGATATAAGTAGATTGACCTAGTTCCTAGCGATACTTAAACAGACCGGGTTGGTTGTTTATTCACTGATTACATAATAGCCCTATCTAAGCCGTTGTCTATAAAGTTTCTATAAATTTAGTGTGAAGCTGGTGTAAAGATTTGGTGGAGAATGCCTTAAACACACTCAACTCATACTAAGTTGCAGTCTACAGTCTAATGTAGAATCCGTTATGCTGAGCGCTTCGCTCAGAAAGTGACTATACCACACAACTTTATATCAGTCAGTATAGAAATATATGATCGCTTTTTTTTACAATCCTTTACAAATAAATATTTATATGTTGCATTTTTTTACATTAATCAATAATAATAGAATTTTGAGAATTTATTGGGTATAATACTAACTCATTTGTATATTTACAGACAGACAGTAAGCAAGTTATCAAAATCAATTAACTCTAAGAATATTTGACTAGGTAAGAATTTACTTTTCATTTAACTAATGAGAAAATAATAAATAATTGATATTTGCTTACCATGAAAAATCAAATTAAAGTTTTACTTTTAATAGAGCAATGTAATCCAGCTTGGCAATCTGTCCCGTTGGAAGGATATAAATACTTTCAAGAAATTAGTAAATTAGTTGATGTAACTCTAGTAACTCATGATAGAAATAAAGAATATTTAAAATTCGATAACACTGAAATCGTTTGTATAGAGGAAATGCATTTATTTAAAGCTTATTACAGTCTAGTAGAAGGTTTAGTATATAAACACAAAGTTAATTGGCCCCTATACAATAGTTTAACCTATCCTATTTATGCCGAATTTAATCATAAAGTATATCATAAATTTAAAAGCAAAATTCTCAACGGAGATTACGATATAGTACATGCGATAACCCCCATGATACCCCGGTATCCCTACAAAATAGTTAAAGCATGTCACTCTACTCCCTTTCTACTTGGACCTGTCAATGGAGGTATTACTTTTCCTCCAGGATTTAGGGAAAAAGCTAGAGAAGAATTTGCTTACCTAAATTTCTTGAGAGCCATCGGTAGATTTTTAATCCCTGGCTATAGAGAAACCTATAAAAAAGCAGACAGAATATTAGCAGGATCAACGTATACATTAAATCTGTTAAAACGTTTATTTAATCTCCCCGATTCTCGAATTAGTTTATTTTTTGAAAATGGAATTGACTCCAATTTTGTATTGACACAAAAGCCGCCCAAACGAGACTCTAAAGTTCATTTGCTTTTTGTCGGTAGATTAGTCCCTTACAAATGTGCAGATATTGTCATTAAATCTCTGAGCCGATTAAATCAAACTATTCAAAATAAACTTGACTTGACTATTGTCGGAGATGGTTCAGAAAAAGTTTTACTCGAAAAACTTGTACAGAAACTAGGGTTAAACGATATTGTTCAATTTATTGGTTGGGTGTCTCAATCCCAAACCCTTGACTATTATCGGCAAGCTGATATTTTTTGCTTTCCCTCTATCCGAGAATTTGGAGGTGCTGTTGTCCTAGAAGCCATGGCAAATGGGCTGCCTTGCATTGTCGCCAATTATGGTGGTATTGGTGAATATGTCACTGAAGAAACAGGGTTCAAAATCGAGCCAATTTCGCCTGAGCATTTGACCCAGGAGTTAACTCATAAAATTCAAATCTTAGTTGAAGATGATCAACTACGAGAATCTATGTCAGTTAAGTCGATTGAGCGAGCTAGACAGTTTACCTGGGAACGTAAAGCCATTGAGCTAGTCAAAATTTATGAACAAATGATTAGTGAAAAAAGGAGCCTGGATAAATAATGCAGATAAAGTTATGATTTGTGTTTAGTTATCTAAGCTAAGTTTAAGTTGAATGGCACTGAAATATAGCATTGTGAGTCGCCAAAACCTTTGATATGCCGTAGGGTGGGCATTGCCCACCAGACTTAAGTCAGTGATATTCAAGTTTAAGTTTGATTTATAGGTAGTAAATATTCGGATAAAAATTATGCTAAGCTGGTCAGCTATTATTCCCACTTTAAATAGAGGAGCAATTTTAGAGCGCTCTTTGCCGACAATCGTTGCTCAAACTCGCCCCCCCAAACAAATCATTGTTGTTGATGCGAGTGATGACTGGGAGTTGTCGAAAACTCACATTCTTAATTCCCTAGCTTTAACCACTAAGTCTATTGAGTTAATTTATGTAGGCTCGGATAAAAAATCCCTAACTTATCAGCAAAATGTTGGGCTTCATTTTTGCGATAGTGATGTTGTATTTTGTCTCGATGATGATTCCTTTATGTACATTGATTGTGCTGAAGAAATCATGAAGATTTATGAGCAAGATGAAGAAAATTTAGTGGGTGGAGTGATGGCGTTAATGGTATCTCAGCCACCATCCACCAGTAAAAACAATCAGAAAAACAGCCAATCTGATAATCTGGTTCAAACTAACAAGAAACCAGGCAAGTTAAATTTATGGGCTCGTTTCCTTAAACCCTTCCATAAGCTTTGGCATATACAAAACCTCTTTATCCCTTATGATGGAACCTATCATCGCTATGATATTTCTGAATTAGCCAAGAAAACCTCAATTAATAATGTGGTGCTGTTTCATGGCTGTCGGATGACGTTTCGGACGTCAGCACTAAAAGAGATTGGTGGATTTGAGGAATTAATTAGTCGTACAGTTAATGATTTGGATGTTAGCTATCGTGTATCTCGAACCTCGGCTCTTGTCTTAGCTCGTCGAGCCAAACTTTTTCACGAACAGACAGCCGTCTCCCGAATTCATCGGTATAAAAATTCTGTGCTGGTTATTTTAAATCCGATTGCTTTATTTTTGGCGCACCGAACCGTACAGCATGGAGTTAATATATTGGTTGTCCGATTTGCACTCAGCCGCGCTTTGCTAGAATTTCTGCGAGATTGTGCTAATCCGAATCGGGGGTTTCCTCATGCACGCGGTGCATGGTTAGCTTTAAGATTATTACCTAAGCTGATGCAGATGGATAAGGAGCAATTACGAGAGTGGTATCCGCGTTTTCAAGCGGAATTGCTTGATAAAAAATGATTCAAAGTTATTCTCAAAACTTTTGATATTCAGTTGAATGACACTAACTTCAGGGAGATGGTATTGACTTAAGGCTGATGGGCAGTGCCCACCCTACTGGCGTGGCACACCTAATTTGATAGATTAGCTTGGGTTCGTAGTAAGGGCTTTAGCCCTATATCCTGTTGCGTTTCCGGGCGGAATTTTAATCCACCAAATAAGGTGTGTCACGCCACTACGAAGCTTGTTTAGGTTATAATTTACCGTTTAGAGTCTCTATGGTAGTAGGATAAAGTTCAGTGATGGCATCATACAAGACTTTGGCACTACGTTTGGCTTGAAACTGTTGAGTTATTTTTCCTCGTGCGGCTTGACCTAAACGTATAGATAGTTCAGGATTGTGCAATAATTGGCAGATGGCATCGGCAAGTTGGGTGGGAGCTTGGGGTTCTACCAGTAGCCCATTGACTCCCGCGTCCACCAATTCTTTAACGCCACCTGAACCTGTGACAACAATGGGTAATTCCATCGCCATGGCTTCCATAATTGCGACACCTAAGGGTTCACGCAGACTGGCAAGAGCAAAGATGTGAGCTTCTTCTAAACAGGCTTTAACTGTATCTTCTGAAACAGCGCCTAACAGAGAAACGGAGTTGGTTAAACCTAGGGTTTGAATCAGGGTTTCTAACTCCTTTCGATATCCGTTTCCACCTTGTTCATCTTCTCCAGCAATTTTTAATTCGGCATTGATTCCTTGTTTTCTCAGGATATCTACAGCCGCAATTAAATCGACATACCCTTTGCAAAAATTGAGACGCCCACAGCTAAAAATCCGGCAAACACTATTTCCCCGCCAGGGAGAGTAGGAGCTTGTTCGGGTAAACACATCTAAATCAACGCCCATTGGGGCAACTTTTATCGTTTTCGGGAGATAACCTGCCAAAGAGTTTTGGACTTCTTCATATAGCTGTTGGGTAATCACCATTCCAAATGTGGCGTGCTGCCATTTTTGATCTTGATTGGGTCCGTAGTCTTTCAGGGGACCATGAAGTGTGAGGCTATAGGAAAGTTTTGAAATTAAAGCCGCAAACATGGCAATATTTGCCGCATCTGCACAGGAGTGGACATGCAAATGCTGCCAATTGCGGCGTCTGGCTAAGTTGGATACTTCCGCCCCAACTAAGGCTAAAGCACACAGTCGCAACCTCTGAAATAGTGAAACGTTTTTAGCGGTTAAGATTGCTTGCAAGCAACGGAACCAACCGGGAATACCACAGCGTAGTAGTTCGATAAGAATACCTAATAAGTTTGGTCTGGGAGGAAAGAGATAAGTGGTGCATTGTTGTGCTTCTTGAACCCAGGTATGAGACATGAGTTTTGAGAGGGGACGCCGCGTGGAGACGATATCAATATCGATACCCATACTTGTCAGGGCGTTCATTTCTCGCCACCAGAAAATGTGGGTTTGTCCGGGAAATTCGGGAAGCAGGTAACCAATAGTTCGATTCATATTCATTTTGAGTGTTGAGTTAGGTATAGGCGCGGGTTTCACTACTATCGTTTTTTACCTTACCCAGATGCCATTAAACCCACCTCGACTAAGCATCTTTTTGGCTAGAGAGCAATTTCACCAGGGATGCTAACCAATAGGAGAGAATCGATATCAATACCATAAGCCAAATTAGGGGATTCTTAGATGGGATTCCCTCCTGAAAATTGGCGGGCAAAAACCCGGTTTGAGGTGAGAACTCTTGCCAACTCTCGCCCTCTACAAGTAGCGATAAACTGCGCCATACAGCAGCCTCTTGCAGCGCTTCGGGCTTTTTAATCCCGGTAACGACGATGAGAATACCGGGAGTTGGCGGTAAATAACAGGTGCGTAGTTCTTCGGCTAATTCATGTCTCAGCCTGGCGATATTGCGTCCAATTTTTGGGGTGAGCGTCGGTGGTTGACTGGACAGTTGCTGGGGATTTCGTACCATGGTAACCAATTGCTGCATTTTTGGTAATGATACCTGAAAACCATAATCACCCCCTAAACCTACCGCTTGATTGAGTTGTTCCACGAGGCGGTGATAGTCTTCGTCAATTAATGCAGATGCGGCTAAACTTCGCAGCAGGGGTTCGTCAGCCGTTGCACCCACCCCAGCTATGGCGATGCGGATTTGGCGGTCTAGAAAATCGACTCGTCCTTTGGGTTCAAGCCCTGTCAGTAGCAGCAGCAACTGGTTATCCACTAATCGTTCTAACACAACCGTTGGTGTTTCGCGATCGATTAAATGGGGTACTGTTAATCCAATGGGGGGTAATTTGGGTTGAATTGACCCATCGTGACTAACCTGTAGCCAACGATAATCATAATCTTGTTCAAAGCCGCGACTCTGGATATAGATATCCATCAGTTAATCCCTATTTGTAAAATAGTTTTGATTTTGATTTATATAGACAAATGACGAATATTACAGTGTTAATAGTGATTTACCTTGGAGAACAGCAAATCCTCCGTTTGTTTTGCACCCTTGAGCAAACTGCTCTACCGCTTGCTTGAGTTGAGCATCAGGGTTGAACAATTCCCGCACGACGTTAAACATTGACCAATTTCGATTTTGAATATAGACTTTTAACAAAAATCGCAATAAATACCGCAGCAACTGTTCGCTATCTTGGGGACTATATTTGGCATCAAAACTCGTCTTGCGAAAATAAAAGCGGGGTTGATTCAAATTTTCGACCTCGATTTTGAGGAATACTACACAGCCAACAGTTTGTACCGGAGTTGTGACGACGGCAATTTTATCGGCTCGTCTTGGCTCTTGAAAAAATTTCAGTAACGGTGCATATTTTTCTTGAATCTGTTTGATCAGATTGTTGGCAGATACTTCATCTTGCATATAGGTTTCACATTTGACTGGTGCCAAAATGACTAACTTGGGTTCGTCCAACTTTTGGTACGCTGTTTTAAATAATGCCATAATCTCATCGGGCTTATTTCTCACTTCATGCCATCTACCGTTGAGTTCCATCAGCGCTGGCGTATCAATTGCCACGATAACTGCTGCACATTCCCGCAACATCTTCTGCACAAATCGCCTCCCCGCCACATCACTGGGTAAAATATAGCCGCCGGGATAATCTCGAAACTGTAGCCGCAGGTCATCTTTTTTGTCATTTAAGCCTAAATCAAAACGGTAAGAGGGTAAGGATTCGGGTCCAGCGACGGCTAGGGTGCCGCGAATTCCTTTGGTGCGTTCATCAGCCTTAAATTCGTAGGTTAAACTTTTGAGTTGAGCCAGATACCGTTCTAGGATAGCTGCTGTTTCGATATCGGGTTTTAAGTGTAGATTGGCTTGACGACTGGTTGCTTCAAATTGTTCATACATTGAGGTTAATAATGTCGTCTTTCCGACACCACTCGCACCAAGCATGGTTATATTGAGTTCTTTAGGCATCTTTCTCCATCCTTTGGGTAGAGACGCGCCATAACACGTCTGTAGGGGCGGGTTTAGGGATTACTATTGATTGTTTTTTTAACTTTTATACAAAACCTGCCTTTAATTTTAATATAATTCTAGAACAAGTCTGTGTATCTCATGTAGGATGTAGGGGTGAGTCGCTGAAATCCAGTTCTTATGAAAGAGCGCTAAAGCGCTCACTACGAACGGCGCTAAAGCGCTCACTACGAGCGAATTGATCGCGCCAAGTCTAAATTAATTCAAAAACTGGAGTTGTTTTAGGGAGTTAGCGGCTATTGATTGATCCACTAATGATAACCATTGTTGACGATCATCACCCTCTTGGTTATCGCCAAATTCTTTCGACCAAACCTGAGCTTTTTCTTGGAATAAAAAGATTTGCCATTCATTCTTGACATCTTTGGCTCGCAGTACCTGATCAACAAATTCTTCAACTTCAGCAAACGCAGCTTGACCTGGTTCACCGTAAAAATCTTCTAAGGCGTGTTGACATTTAAACAAGGCTTCTTCTTGTAATGTTTCCAAATAGGTGAAGATTTCCTGTGCCTTAATCTCTCGCGAGTCCATGGCATTTGATGCCGACAAACGGAGATTGGTTTTATCTGGATTGAGATTATCTAAATGAGGACGAATCCGATAATGAAAGTTGGCTTTATAGGACATTTCAAAATTTGATAGGGTTTGGAAAGCGTGCTTGAGTCGGACTAAATTATCAGGAATGATTTCTGCCATGGCTTTAAGAAATTCTGATCCTCTGGCTGGGGTGAGTTCTCCTAAATTTCCTTGATTTATCAGTACCTCCGTAACTTGAGATTTTGCCTGTTTCACATATTCTTTTAGTCCCATGTCCATAGCGTGAAAATGGCGAGTGAGATGATTACGGATTTCATGGAGGTATTTAGCATAAGTGGTTTGCCAATCCCCTTCTTCAAACCGTCGGGCAATGATTTCGTTGAGGGGTTCCTCTGTGGGTATACCTGTATCGCTTTTGCAGGTTTGGATAATGGATTCAACCTGTTGTTTAAAGATATCTTGTTCATCGCGCTCCTTGGCTATGTCGAGCTGATCTAATAGTTCTTCCAGTCCCCGCGTTAGATTTGCCCAGAGTTTATTGAATAATCGCAAAAATTTACCTTGTTCATTGATATCATCAACAATTAAGCCACCTGACCAAACAAGACGGGCTTTCTCTAGTTCCGCATTAAGCAAGATTTGCAGTTCTTTAAGTTTTTTCTGGTAAACGCGGGCATGTTGCTCATCTAAGTAGGTGATGTTATTTGCCAGATAGTTGAGAACTAAGTCGAGAATGGCATTGGTTTCCTCTGAATTAGAACAATCGGCAATTTTGCAGCGGATGACATCAATATGTTTATCGTGGATACTGGTTTGATGTTTCTGACAGGCTTCCATGTTGTCATCGGTTCCGGTGACATGGTTGAGAATCATAAATGAGCGATTCTCTAGATTGTTTAATGCTTCGGCTGCGGTGTTGTATAAATCTGTATCCCGTTTTTCCCATCCATAGCGGAGTCTATCGGGACGGCGAATAAAAATTACTAAATCCACCTCTTGTCCGATGGTTTCTAGGATGAGTTTCTCATCGCCTAAACGAGTATCTCCTAAACCGGGTACATCGACTAAGGCAATTTTACCAACATCGGAATTTTTGAAGGGACAGAAGATTTTAACTTCGCGAACGGCTAAATGATCAAAGGTAATTAATTCGCCTTGGGGAAAGCGGCGTTGGGCGACATATTCATGAATCCGTTCTTTGGGAATGGGGGGTAGTTTTCGGGGTGCGCCAGACAGGAGTAAGTGTCTGTACATGGGTAAGTGTTTATGGTAGTCTTCTTTGAGATGCTCATACATGGACTTTTTCGTCGCATCTGTCCCCGAAAATTCTGGTAATGTTCCGGCAAATTCATCTATGGTTTTGGGAGGATCAGCTAATTCTAATTCCTGGTAATAGGGCTGAATGACTTCTTGTAAAAACGTCTGTTCAGAATGAACCGTTACTTCAGCATAGGGTTCTCCTGGTTGATGATAAATGGTGCTGCGAACAGCGGTACAAGCACCGCCTCGGAGGGCGGGGATTTCATCATCGGTGAGTCCACTGATACTCTGGAGGAAGGTACTTTTCCCTTGACCCATGAGTCCCACGACGCCAATATTTAAGGTAGGGCGGGAGAAGCGATCGCGAAGTTGATGCAGTTGCTCCAGTTGCGTGCTAATCTGTAAGCGCAATGGGGAAAAGTCGATTTGGCTGAGGCGATCGCACACTTCGGGTTGGTCTAGTTTATCCTTTAAGATATGACGCCGTTGATCTAAGGAGCGGAGCAAGTTGGTCAGATTTCTCAGATGTTCCTCGACATCAGCGATGCTCTGAACTAAGGGTTGGCGTTGTTCTATAATTTTGGCTAGGGTTTCGGCGCGATTAGACATAATAGATTAGACATAATAGTTAATTGGGCGGTTGTAGACGCGGAGAAATCGCTGGGCGGTTGAAACCGCAGCTACACAAACAAAACCCGCCTACGCGGGTTTCCCCACCCTAGTTTTTTCTCTTTCCTTGTCAAGTGTAAGGCTATTCATACATGGTAGCGCGATCGCACGATTGAGGGAAACGATGCTTGTGTTCCGCTCAAGCCGGGAGACTGACTGACGATGAGGCGTTACACCACTATAGAGGATTGTGCGATCGCGTGGAGGACACAAACGCTAGTTTCTGGTGAGATAGGCTGATGTCAATGTGCGTGCGATCGCGTGGCTAGGCAAATTGCTAATATGGCTAGTATTGAGGAAATGAGGTTCCTCCGTTTTAACTATGCTAAAATAACAAGAAATTTACGATTAATTAAACAATAAATTGCATTTAAATAAACCTAACTTGAGGATGGCCAAGCGTGCCACGCCCAAAAAAGACCAGTAGTAAAACGAAGGGGAACAGCGCAAAAACCAGCAATGGCGCTAAATTATGCTTTGAACAAACCCTGTGGACAGCAGCGGATAAACTACGCGGTCTTATGGATGCGGTCGA
>NZ_JAVJNP010000132.1:0-14365 GCF_040217205.1 Coleofasciculus sp. A1-SPW-01
TTGACCGATGAGATTTACAGTTCCCTCTCCTGCGGTGAGATTGACTTGAGTGACACCACTTCTGAGGTCAATAAATTGACTGCCATCTTGTGCTGATGTATCCACAGTCAAATCATTGACGTTAATGCCAATCCTCTGTTGTGCACTCCCCAAATCCCCTGTTCAGGTAATCTCCACAGATAATTTCTGAGCGAGTATGTCGCGAGTAGCATCATGGTCGTTAATTGCACCACCAATGATGAGCGTAATCGCTCCTCCTGTATCTCCGGCGCCGGCTATCAGTTCGAGTTGACTCAGTCCATTTTCTTCACTGATGAATTGGTCACCCCCTGTTTTTGTGGTGTCTACCCTCAATTGCTCAACATTGGTTTGAATTGGGTTACCGCTAGTACCAAATGTTGTCGCTGTGGCGTTAAGAGTATTGGCAGTAATTTCTCCCGCCATGCTGCGGGTAATTGCTCCATTGGGAGAATTGAGGATAACTGTGTTGGTTCCAGCATTCAAGTTAGCGTTTAATGCAATCCCGCCTGTGCCGTTATTGGTGTTGAGTTCAATTGCACCATTGTTCGTGGAGATATCGGCATCGGCCTTGACTACAATTTGGTTGCCAGCGTTAGCGGTTAGTCCCACACCCTCTCCTGTCATACTAATGGCATTGGTAAAGGTAATATTATTGCTAGCTTGCAGAATGACTTTGCTGGTAGCACCGTTGATTAAACTCGGATTTATTTTGGCAATACCAGAAGTACCTGGGTCAGATGGCAGGTCAGGGTCACTGGACTCATTTACATCCTCTAATCCAGGAGCAAACTGGTCTCCACTGCCATTAACGACCTCTATATTGGTTGGGTCAAGTAATAATGTGCCGATATTTCCGTTAGGCGCTAGGGTATTTACACTGCCGTTATAGTCTAAAAACTGTTTTCCAGATACTTCAACTTTTCCACCATCTCCTGCTTCTATTCCACCTTGAGCGCTAATTGTGCCGTAGAATCGGGTAGCGTTATTTGACCACGTTACGACTTCTCCACCTTCTCCATTGGTGATAGCATCAGCCTTAATCTCTGAATCTGGGCTGACATAGGTTCTTGAGGCGTTGGGTATCGTTCCTTGACCCTGATAAGCGCCTCCAATTTGGACTATCCCACCACCATGGGTTCCTGATGCGTCTACGTTGGCAGAAATTAGACCTACTCTATCGCCAATCACATTAATCTCGCCCCCGGTTGAGTATGAGGGCGAGGGCGCAAGGCTTTGCTCCCCTACAGCCCCTGTGTGAGAAACATCAATTTTACCGGATACGATCGCAACTCCTGTCTGTTTTGGTAAGGTGACTCCAGTATCTGCCAGTTGTACATCGCCTGATTCGTTAACCTCGACGCCTGTATCAACCTCTTCCCCCGAACCCGTTAACAATTCAGCTAAATCTCCAGGTTGGACTGGCAATACTTCCCCGTCTGGCGTCCTCGGTGGTTCAACTTCCAGAGACAATAATCCCCCAGGGCGAGAAATTTTGACTAAATTGGAACCGGGAACGGCTGCAACGGTAATGCTTCCTCCTGGTGCGGTTAGTTTCCCGGTATTAACAACATTGCCAGCCAGTAGGGTTAAGTTTTTCCCTTCTGATACGGCTAAATCCCCTGCATTAACAATACTTCCCGCCTCTGTTCCATCAAAGGCAAATTGGTTAGGGGTTCCGATTAAGTTCTGATAATCATTCCCACCAATAGCATTAAACCAATTGTTGTCGCCAAAACCGATCGCGTCGGCGGTGGTGACGATAAAGTCACCAGGGACATTGAGTTGGGCATTCGGACCCAAAATAATCCCAGCCGGATTCATTATATATAAGTTAGGATTGCCGCCTGTTACCTGAATTAAGCCGTTAATCACAGAGGCGTCACCACCGACGACGCGACTGAGGATATTATTTAAATCAGGATTGGCTAAAAAGTTGGCGACTTCGCTGGGATTCACGCCAAACTGCTCGAAACT
This sequence comes from Coleofasciculus sp. A1-SPW-01, assembly GCF_040217205.1. Lineage (NCBI taxonomy): Bacteria > Bacillati > Cyanobacteriota > Cyanophyceae > Coleofasciculales > Coleofasciculaceae > Coleofasciculus > Coleofasciculus sp. A1-SPW-01. The sequence goes on from NZ_JAVJNP010000132.1 coordinate 1,996, forward strand.
GTGGAAGAGGTTTGTCCCATCCCCAGAAAGACTCCCACCGGAAATGTCGATGCGGTTCCCATCCGGTGTGACAATTGTCCCTGTACCGTCTGCTGCGGGAATCGGCTGCGCCAGAACTAGGACTTCAGAGGAGGTGCCAAGGCTGAAAACCCAAAGCCAAAATCCGGTAACAGCGGCGGTTAAAAGATGTACTCTGTTCATGGCTGATTCATTAACCCAGCAGAGGTTGGGTTTCAAAGGGACTTTTAATAATATTCCAGCGTTGCCAGATCTATATATTGTATCTAACACATCTGCCAAGCTGCGATCGCACTCACTCTTTTTCGGCTAACCATCTCACCCAAGTCAGTCTCTGGGAGCAAGGGTGGCGTTTCCCAGGAGGGTTTAAATTCAGCGGTCATACGACTCACCAGAGTTGAGTCTGGGGCAATTCACTTGGCTGGGCAATCTAACTCAAAATACTTACTCTTGCTCGCATGATAACCGACTTTAATCAGATTTAACCTGCTCGTCAAGCTTAATTGAAAAAGATTAACAATTCTCAAATGAGTTAAGCGGTGATGTAACTTAATATTTAGTCGTGAATAAGCGGTTCGGCATTTAAACCTTAATGTCAAAAACGGCACAACCCTTGTAATGCGTTAAGCGAAGCCATGCCGCAGGCTTTGCATCTTGCTCGCTACCCATTCCCAATTTAAATGCGTGACAGCTTAACAAGCATTAATTGAGTTCCTGCTTGTAAATTCAAGGGAGTTCAAAAACATTTTGGGTATCAATCCCCCTTTTCAAGCCACCCCCTGACAGTCTCACAAGTATCACCCAGCAACGGATTTGATCCGTCAGGATTCGCTATCATCCAGATCATGGCTCTTTATCTGAAGAGAGTTTAACTTGGGCTATTTATGTTATATTTCTTTACAGATAGACCCGGACTGTCGCTTATATCAATGTGGTTGTGTCTATAAAAAGCCGAAACCAGCTTGATCGGCGCTCAAGCGATCGCAAACCGAAGCAATGGGACACCATCATTGCTGAAAGCGTAACGATGGAATATAAATCCGGCAATCAGCGCTATCAAGTACTCAAAGGGATTGACTGGCAAATTCAGCGCGGTAATATTCAAATCCTCATGGGACCATCGGGTTCGGGAAAAACGACGTTCCTCTCTATCCTGGCGGGACTACTGACCCCTTCATTGGGCAATGTATACCTACTGGGAGAAGAGATCACCAAAATGTCCAGCGCCAAGCTAGCCCGCTTTCGGCGAAACAATATTGGCTTTATTTTCCAGCATTTTAACCTGTTTCCGGCGCTAACGGCAGCCGAGAATATAGAAGTTGTGCTGAATATTAAAGGGATTCGGGGGACTAAAGCGCGATATCAGGCACAGGAGTTGCTCGAACATGTTGGATTAGAGATGCACGCCAACCAACGCCCTGCTAACTTGTCTGGGGGACAGAAGCAACGAGTCGCGATCGCACGTTCCTTAGCCGGTCATCCTCAGATTATCATGGCAGATGAACCCACGGCAGCACTCGACTCAACCAGTGGACATCGGGTGATTGAATTATTGCGGCGGTTGGCAAAGGAGGAAGGGTGTACAGTACTGATGGTGACTCATGACCCCCGTATTCTGGATGTCGCTGACCGAGTAACCTATCTCGAAGATGGGATTGTGAAGACATCTGGCATAACTTGACGCACAATAGTCTTAAGGTAAATGTTACTGACTTAAGCTGGGTTCGTAGTAGGCAAGAAGCTTGCCAGAAGCGCTGAAGCGCTTACTACAAACGCTGTACCCTTTGGCACATCCTACGTAAAATTTATGCAGTATCTGATTACAAGTGCGTTGCCCTATATCAATGGGATTAAACACCTGGGAAATTTAGTCGGTTCTATGCTTCCGGCTGATGTCTATAGCCGTTTCCTGCGACAGGAAGGCGAATCGGTTCTGTTTATATGTGCCACAGATGAACATGGTACACCGGCTGAATTAGCCGCATTAGAAGCCGGATTAGATGTCACCACCTATTGTCAAAAACAACACGAACGGCAAGCGGAAATCTATCGCGGGTTTGGACTGTCTTTCGACTATTTTGGTCGCACATCCTCGCCAGATCACCATGAGTTAACCCAGCATTTCTATCAACGCCTCGATGAAAATGGCTTCATGGAAGAACGGGAAATTCGTCAGGTTTATTCTCATGAAGATAATCGTTTCTTACCCGACCGATATATTGTTGGCACTTGTCCCCATTGTGGATACGATCGCGCTAGAGGGGATCAGTGTGAGAATTGTACGTCGGTATTAGATCCCACGGATTTGATAGAACCCCGTTCTGCGGTTTCCGGGAGTACAAATCTAGAAGTCCGTACCACTAAACATTTATTCTTAAAGCTGACTACCCTGAGTGATGAAGTGCGTTCCTGGGTAGATAATCAGCAAGAGTGGACGACTCTGACTAGATCCATTGCCCTGAAATGGTTAAATGAAGGATTACAAGACCGTTGTATTACCCGCGATTTGAGTTGGGGTGTGCCTGTACCCCGTCCGGGATTTGAGGGTAAAGTATTTTATGTCTGGTTTGATGCTCCCATTGGCTATATTTCTGCTACGAAAGGATGGGCAAATCAACAGGCTGAAGCGGATAATTGGAAATCGTGGTGGTATGATTCCCAAGATATTCGCCATGTTCAATTCATGGCAAAAGATAATCTGCCATTCCATACAATTATGTGGCCCGCGATGATTCTGGGAACGCGGGAACCTTGGACAATGGCGGATGATATTAAGGGCTTCAATTGGTTAACCTATTATGGCGGTAAATTCTCCACCAGTTCCAAACGTGGGATATTTTCGGATCAAGCTTTAGAGATTGTACCCGCTGATTACTGGCGCTATGCCTTAATTGCTATGTCTCCAGAATCGGCTGATTCAGCGTTTACCTGGGAATTATTTCAAATTAAGATAAACAAGGATTTGGCAGACAATCTGGGTAATTTTGTCAACCGAATACTCAAATTTGCCAATAGTCGGTTTAAAGGAGTAATTCCAGAAGGGGGAACGCCGGGAGAGGCGGAACAACGGTTGCAGGAAAGTTGTGAAAGTTTGATAACGAAACTGAGTAATTGCCTGCAAAATCTGGAGTTTCGCAAAGCCGCTGAAACCTTATGTGCGCTGTGGACAGTGGGAAATCAATATATTGATGAACGCGCACCCTGGGCGCTGTTTAAGCAAAATAAGGACGAAGCGGCGTTGGTGATTCGCACCTCTATTAATCTGATTCGGTTGTATGCGATCGCGTCGAGTCCATTTATTCCGTTTACGGCGGAGAAACTCTTTGATGCATTGCAGTTATCGGAAACAGAGAGAACGCAAAGGTTAACTCAGGCGGTGGATTTTAATGCCTTGGTAGCGGGTCGTTCTTTTGAGGTTCCGCCTCCTCTATTTCGCAAGTTAGAGGATACAGAAATAGAAGAATTGCGCCAACAATTTGGAGGCGAATAATTCAGAGTGAGACGTGTAATAGCACGTCTGGGATATGGGAAAGCATCATTTGGCTTCCCCATGCAAAAAAAGCGAAGCAACATCTGGTCTCCCCCCTGGAACAAAAAGCGAAGCATCCGCTGGCTTCCCCCTTTTTAAGGGGGACGGGAGGGGGATCTAATAGGGGGACTTTAACGGTAGCAGGGTGTGTTAATACAGGCGTTGCCGCTATAACGAAACACTATAAGATAAAATAAATCTCACTATTCTGAGGCAATTAAACTCTCATCAAACGAACCAAGATGCAGATTAAATATACCCTTTCTGAAGACAAAATGCCCAAAGCTTGGTACAACATCCAAGCAGATTTACCCACACCTGTACCTGGTGTTCTCAATCCCGCCACGGGTCAACCAATTACGCCGACTGACTTGGAATCCCTGTTCCCGATGGCATTAATCAAACAAGAAGTCAGTACCGAACCGAACATACAAATTCCTGAGCCTGTACAATCCATTTATCGTCAGTGGCGCCCGACTCCACTTTATCGCGCCAGACGCTTAGAGAAACACCTAGATACACCAGCTAAAATCTATTACAAATATGAAGGCGTGAGTCCAGCCGGAAGTCATAAACCCAACACTGCTGTTGCTCAAGCCTACTATAACAAAGAGGCTGGAATTCAATGTTTAACCACAGAAACTGGGGCGGGACAATGGGGTTCAGCTTTAGCCTTTGCGGGGGCATTATTTGACTTAGAAATTGTGGTTTACATGGTCAAAGTTAGCGCCCAACAAAAGCCCTATCGCCGCGCTTTAATGGAAAGCTATGGTGCCAAGGTGATCCCAAGTCCGAGTCATGAAACTCAAGCCGGACGCGCAATTCTGGCAGATAATCCCCAGAGTAAAGGCAGTTTAGGGATTGCGATCGGTGAAGCGGTGGAGGTAGCGTTAGGAAATAAAACGGCGAACTATGCGTTGGGTAGTGTACTAAATCATGTTCTCTTACATCAAACCGTAATTGGTTTAGAAGCCCAAGCCCAATTAGACATGGCGGGAGATTATCCGGATATTATTGTTGCTTGTACAGGCGGGGGAAGCAACTTTGCCGGAATTGCCTTTCCCTTTCTCGGTGCAAAGTTACGGGGTGAACAGAAAACGACTCGATTTGTCGCTGTAGAACCTACTGCTTGTCCGACATTAACTAAAGGAAAATATGCCTATGATTTTGGCGATACGGCACATCTAACTCCCTTAGTAAAAATGCACACATTAGGCAGTTCCTTTGTACCGCCAGGGATTCATGCAGGAGGATTACGCTATCACGGAATGAGTCCTCTCATCAGTCATTTAGTTGAGTTAGGGTTAATTGAACCCCGCGCCTATCCCCAATTAAATTGTTTTGCAGCAGGGGTAATGTTTGCCCGTACTGAGGGGATTTTACCTGCACCGGAAGCCAATCACGCGGTTAAAGGGGCAATTGATGAAGCCTTACGTTGTAAGGAAGAAGGGATTAGTCGCACGATTTTATTTAATTTATGTGGTCATGGTCATTTTGATATACAATCCTATATCGATTATCACGCCGGACGATTGCAGGATAGCGAGTATAGTGAAGCAGAAATTGCTATGGCGTTAGCGGGGTTACCTATTGTTTCTTCGGAATGACTGATGATGAATCGAAACCTGACACCACCGAATCTTGAGGAAGCGGAACAACTATTCAATGATTTACTTGAGGAAGTAAGTTCAAAAGAGGCGAACTTAGCCGGAGGAGAGGCGCAAGATGGGGCGCGAGGAAAAACCGCGATTCAACGCCTTAAAGAAACCAGTGTAACCTTTGGTGATCCGCGTAGTCGCTTAATCCCACTGACTGCACAGGGGTTTGCAGCCCAAGGGATTGAATTAGATTACGAAGTTCGCCAGTTAATGCATCAGTTTGACTTCTATTCGATGGTTGTCAGCGTTGATCCTCGCCCCCAACCTAGTGTGGAGATTTCTGGGTTGGAATGTCATCTTAGCTTTGGTTCTCAAGGAAATCAAGCACCGATTGTGCATCGGATTATCCCTGGGGCAAAATGGCAGCCGATTATTAATATTGGCGTGGAGATGAATCTGGGTTTAGATGCGAATCTGGATGTCAGCGCTGGGGTGGATGCGGCTGAACTCGCCAAGGTTGAACGGCTTCCGGATTATAATCGGCTGAAAGCGAATGTGGGCAGTAAAGATAATCTGAAATTATTTACGGTTTTGGATGGGTTAAATTATCAACTGGGTAAGTTTGATATTATTGCCCAAGGGGATGATAATTCGGAATGTTACTGGCGGATTGAGAAGCCGAAACTTCAGGATCAAGCAACTGTTAAATTTGGGATTATTTTTAAAGTGCCTAAAGGTTGGGACTCGATTGAGTTAACTGGGCAGGTTTGGATTGAACCGGAGATGGATTGGCTCTTTGGGGAGTTAAGTCATGTAATCAAAGCCCTTCCTGGTCATTTAAAGGATATATTTGGCAGTAAGGCGAGGGCGGCTAAACAGTTTGCGGTGGGTCAAAAAGAAGCCTGGATTGGTGAGAATAAGATAATACTGCCTCATGGATAAAATTGAGTCTATTTATCAGATTTGTGTCCCGAATGAAACGTCGGTTAGGGTGACATTATGGAGTTCAGCGTTTCAGGTTCTGAATGAAGCGACGGGCAGGTTACGGCTGGATAGGATAAATCAGCCTGTTCAAGATTGTATTACTGATTCCTCTCGGTTAACGGGGGAGTCAATTAGAAAAGTTGGTGAGGCGTTATTTGAGTGTTTATTTGATACTCAACTCCGGGAGTATTTCTGGCAAACCTATCGAGAGATTGTTGTACAAAAGGAGGAACGGTTACAGATTAGTCTAGAGATTAATGAAACGGCAATGCCGGAATTAATGGCGTATCCCTGGGAATTGTTGCGTTTTCCCCAACGGTATCAACGGGGAGAGATTCTATTGGCGACTGATCCAAGTTTGAGTTTGGTTCGGAGTCGGTATAACGTGAATAGAGAGGAGAAGCCAGCGATTCAGGTAGGGGCAAATGAATCTCTAAAAATCGCTTTAGTTGTGGCTAGACCGACTGCTGATTCTCAGTTGAGTCAGGTTGACTATCAGGAGGTTCAAGGTTATTTAACTGGGCTGGCTAATCAACAGGACAAGATTCAACTTTTACCCGCGATTAATCCGGCGACATCGCGAAAAGTTGCTGAACAATTAAGCAATGGCAAACCGGATATCTTTCACTTTATTGGTCATGGTCAATTAATCTCAGAAAATGGCAAGGATGTTGGACAAGTAGCATTAGTGCGAGATTCTGGGGAACCGGATTGGAAAACGGCTGATTTTTTTAGTCGATTATTTACTCAGCATCGTCCTAAAGTGGTTATTTTGCAAGCTTGTGAGACGGGAAAACAATCAGAGACGGATGGATTTAGTAGTGTGGCGTCTCGTTTGATGCTGCAAGGGATTCCTGTGGTTATTGCCATGCAGTATCAAGTGTCTAATCAGACGGTGAGTGGTTTTGTAAAGAATTTTTATGGGGAAATTGTTAAGGGTAAGTCTGTGAATGCTGCTGTACAGCAGGCGCGGTTTAATATTGCTCTGGATAATGGTTATGAACAGCTAGATTTTGCGATTCCGGTGATTTATATGAATGCGGCTGATGGGTGTTTATGGGGAAAAGGGGGGTTAGGAGAAGGTGAGCAAAAGAGCGCGGTGTTGTTTAAGTTGACGGATGAATTGAGGAAGAGGTTGCGGGATGAAATTGAAACGGTGTTGAGTGAAGATCAGGTGAGAAGTATTTTCCTGGAAAATGAAGGGAAGTTTGGCAAGAATTTTTATAATCAGATTCCTGGCGGTGATTATCGAACGCGAGTGATTCGCTTAATTCGAGAGTTGGAGAATCGAGGTTATCTTTCATTTTTTATTGCTGTTGTTAGAGAGGATTATCCGAATTTTGCACGGGATGTTCTCGGTTAAATTGGGCGTAGGTAAGCTGTTATAGGTGTTAAATTAAGTAATAACCCCCTCTCCCCCAACCCCTCTCCCACCAGGGGAGAGGGGAGCAAGAAACCCCTATAATTGGAGCAAGAAACTTCTATAATTAGAGCAAGAAAACCCTATAATTGGAGCAAGAAAACCCTATAATTAACGTAGTGGCGTGGCACACCTGAATTGGTGGATTAGAATTGTAGGGGCGGGTTTCACTATTACAGCAGTTTGCTCTGCTATGCGGTACATTGTCGATCCCCCTAAATCCCCGTGCAATAAAAGCGAAGCATCCTCTGGTTTCCCCCATGGAACAAAAAGCGAAGCAACATCTGGTTTCCCCCTTTTTAAGGGGGACGGAAGGGGGATCTAATAGGGGGACGGAAGGGGGATCAAATAGGGGGACGGAAGGGGGATCTGAAGGGGGACTTTGATCTACTGTACTTTATTACAGCGCCAAGCGCTGTATCTCTTTGGTTGCACCCAGATGCGACTAAACCCGCCCCGATACGCAGTTTTTTTGTTTCTTATGAAAAGTTAGAAGCCCCTACAATGTAGGGTGCGTTAGCGCCGCGTAACGCACCTTTGTTAATATATCTGACTTTTCACGGCATATAATGATTTTGACCGAACGTCTTTGCTAGTCAGGTATGGTATGTAAAGGTGTAGGGGCGGGTGTCACTATTATCTCTTCGGTTGCACACAGATGCGACTAAACCCGCCCCGATAGGCAGGTTTTTTGATTTCTCATGAAAAGTTAGAAGCCCCTACAATGTAGGGTGCGTTAGCGCTGCGTAACGCACCTTTGTTAATATATGAGGTAATGCTGCTTAGAGTTGTAAGTTGGGTTTCGACTTCGCTCAACCCAACGGGATCTAGAGCTAAGGTTTCCTTACTACGAGCCGCTCTTTGTTAATATATAAGGTAATGCTGCCTAGTTTCGATTGAGAGTGATGTTGATATCTTGAACATGAGTCTAACTGATCGGCAAAAGCAAAAACTTCGCCAAGATATTGAAGGTGTACTGAGTGAAGATCAGGTGAAAAGTATTTTCCTGGAAAATGAAGGGACGTTTGGCAATAATTTTTACAATCAACTTCCCGGTGATGACTACCGAACTAGGCTAATTTACGCTATTAAAGAATTAGAGAACAGAGGGCTTTTTCAAGATTTTGTTAGACAAGTTGGTCAAGAGTATCCCAGAGTTAAAGCGAATTTCACTATTTATGAGCAACTGTCAGCCCTCATTTTTATTATGCAAGATGTAACTAGCGGGAAACAGGTTGAGCATTTTTTTGATTTCCATAATATTGAAGAGTTAGAGGAAAATTTGTTAGGGATAATTGAAGGCGATCGCCTATTATTCAATTGTCTTAATAATCCAGAAGATATGGGGTTATCGACTATCTGTCCTAGCTTAACTGATTTTGTCGAATCCTCTGTGATTAATCTGTTAACTCGCCCAGATATTCCGCCTGATCTAAACGATAAGTTAAAACGGTGGATTCAGCAGAACTATCCTACTCTTGATTGTCCGACTGAACAGCCATCCAATTCTATTCTCCACAGCTATATTTTAATCTTGGTTTATCCGCTGCTGGGTAAAACCAGAACCAAGAAGAAAACCTTTAACATCCAAGCCGAGTTTATTGAGGATTTTCCCAACACCCAAAATCAACCCATTGATTTAAATCCAGAGGACATGAAAACTGAGGGATATTTCGAGAAAGAGATTCCTGATGTGATTTATAAGTTTATTCAACAAGTTAAAGACAACTACTTACACGCAAAAGTTTTACAGAATCAGCCATACAATTTGAAGATTGAATTATTTCTGCCCACCGAACTCCTCAGTAAGCGGTTTGAATTCAAGCCTCCTCAAGTTTGGAAGAAAGATGATATCGCCCTCTGCGAGAAATATTCGGTGATGTTACGCTCGTTAAATCGACTGTTAAAACCCGATTGGCAGAATGCTTGTCTGATTAAATGGCAAAAAATGACACAACTCAAACCCAATGATATCTGTGACTTTGATAAAGATAGGAACTTGTCCAGTTTATTATCTAGTGCTTTAAACAAGAAACAATTGGCATTAGAACTGGAACGATTTATCATTGTTAAACTGTGTTGTGACTTACCCCCGCGCAAAACTCCGGTGTTTTTTGAGCTTTTATTGGCAAAAGGAATTCCGTTGTGTTTCTGGTTGAAAAATCAAGACCTGTGTCAGCCTGCTATAGACAGCTTGAATACATTAACCACAACAGACTCATTCTCGGATTTAGATACATTATCGGAAAAAATCCTAGACATTCGTAAGCAAGACTTGGCTCAACCGAATCGAGAGACGCTTTTGGGGTATAATTTATCCGTTCTCTGCGATAATACTGAGCGCAAGCCAGTTAATTTACCCAAGTTTAATCAACTGGCAAGCTAAACGGATCACAGGAGGGTAGTGTGACATCAAGAACATATCCGGATGATTGGTATTTTTTTTACGGCGATGGACAAGAACATGGCTTTAAAATTGCCAATTTGCCACCGCCTCCTCCCTGGCGGCGATTTCGAGAGATTGACGATTCAGCCGAACTTGAAGATATCAAACAACGCTGGGAAGCGGTGCAACAATTAGCGGATGCTGAGGAAAATAAACAAGGAAAAGAAAAAGGCAGAAAATTTAGGCTGCATTCCCCTAAACCAGAGGATGAATCGATTGATAATGAAGGGGAAGATGAGACGGGTAAACCGCCGAGAGTGAATGTAGCGGATGCGGTGAATGCGGCGTTGTATTTACGGCGTCCCCTCTTGGTAACGGGAAATCCGGGTTCTGGAAAAACGTCTTTAGCTTATGCTATTGCCCATGAACTTAAATTGGGACCCGTCTTAACTTGGCTGATTACCACCCGTTCTACCTTACAGGATGGACTCTATCGGTATGACGCGATCGCACGACTCCAAGATTCCCAGCTTAACAAAGGTAAATCGCCGGATATTGGTCAGTATATTACCTTGGGTCCGGTGGGAACCGCTTTTTTACCCTCTCAGTATCCCAGAGTGTTATTGATTGATGAAATTGATAAAAGTGACATTAACTTACCCAACGAACTGTTGCACCTGTTTGAAGAAGGAAACTATGAGATTCCGGAATTAGTCCGTTGGGCGGATAAGTCGTCAACTCAGGCGGACAATAGTAACTCTAAACCGGTACAAGTGCGAATTGAAGATGCGGGGATTAAAGCCTCGATTCGGCGGGGGAGAGTTCATTGTTCTCAGTTTCCGATTATTATTATGACCAGTAACGCTGAACGAGACTTTCCCCCGGCTTTTGTGCGTCGGTGTCTGCGGGTGAGAATGCCTGATCCGGATACAGCCGCTTTAAAAACGATTATTGCGGCTCATTTCCAAGATGAAACGGATGAGGCGAATTGGGAAAGGATGAAACAGACAACGGAGTCATTGATTGCAGCGTTTTTGGACAAGGATGAACAGGATCGGGCGACGGATCAATTACTCAATGCGATTTATATTAGAAATAATTTGAGTCCGGAAGCGTTTACGGAGGAGTTACAGGAATTGTTGTTGAATAGTTTGTCAGCGATTGATGAGTTGTGAGTGGTGAAAGTTACAGCAGATTTCAGGTTGATGAGGTAGAGCTTCAAGCAAGATCCCCGACTTCTTCAAGAAGTCGGGGATCTGTCTGTGTACCTCACTTACTACCAAAAGCGCTGTAATAGCGGTCAGCCTAAACAAAGTGTAGTTTAATGGTGACAATTTTTCACCCTCATCCCCTAACCCCTTCTCCCACCCCCCTCGTTCCCCCCTACGAAGAGGCTGACAGGTGTAGGTTTTTTATTTAAGGGTGGAGACAAGACAAGGGGACAAGGAAGGAAAGAAGACAAGGGGGAAAAACCGTACAGAATTCGGTTCGGTCAAACTAACTTCTAAAAGCCGAAACGCCCTATTTTTCGTTCTCACTCTTCCTTGTCTACTGGTCTACCTGTCTTCCTTGTCTTACCTGAACCGCAATCTTAAAAAACCTACCCTTGTGAGCTGGGGGAGAGGGGCGATATCTTCAGCTAAACACAAAGCCGTACCCCAAAAGATATTCTGTATTATAGGCAAAAAAAAATCGCGGCAAATTACATCAACAAATGACGAATGACGAATGACATAAGACCAATAACTAATCAATGAAAAACCTCAGCCTCACCCTCTACGCCTTCCACCTGCGTCAAACCCTCACCGACGCCCCCGATCGCGTGGCGGATGATGCGGCTTTATTATGGGATAATCTGACTAATCTGGGACATTTCCCTGGACTGACTACCCTCAAATCCCAACTCATCTGCTACACCAACACCGAATACACCCCCCAAAACGAACCCGGACAAAAAACTTACTGGCTTACCCACGCCCAAAAAGATATCGATTTAGGCGCTATCCCCACCGCCGATGGCTTCAAAATCACCGCCAATCTGCAACCCTTTCGCCTCAATGACACCTACGCCATTGATCTCACTCTCACTCCCGACTCTCCCCACCTCGACATCACCCTCCCCCAACTGCAACATTTCCACCCTCAATCCCTCCTCCCCAACACCATCCAAGCTTCCCTCGGACAAACCCTATTGTTATACGCCGAAGTAGACGCCCAAACCGACTGCGCCACCCTCGCTGAACAATGCGCCACCGCCCTCCTCGCCAACACTCCCCTCAATCCCAGCTTCCAGAATCAAGACAGCCTCTTCGGGAGTCACCTCTTCCACTACCTCGCCACCCAACCCAGCCAACCCGATAACCCCGCCCAACAATGTCACATCCTCATCTCTCTCAACACCAACCAATCTCCCACTGTTGAACTGTTGGGAAAAG
>NZ_JAVJNP010000139.1:0-39394 GCF_040217205.1 Coleofasciculus sp. A1-SPW-01
AAATTTCCGTAATTCTACGGTAGCGATCGCATTTCTCCATCTGGCTTAATTTTACTATCAGTAGAAATACGGAGTCTGAGACAGGGTGTCATGGTCAGATGCAGGCAAAGTCAATCACGTCGGGGAATTTGTGTCACATCATCCGATTTCTGTAGAAGTATTTGAAGGAAATACAGGCTTTGCCGTGGCTTGATTGCAGGATAGTCACTCAATCGAGAATTGCAATTAAGGTGAAGCCTTCGCTACTACCAAGAATGACGCGATCGCGAATCGGCAATCCTGCCAATGTTGACTCATCTACCAGTAAGTAAGCCGACGTTGACGCTAACTGTTTCAACGCAGTTGTATCCGCCGGAATCACTTGGCGATCGCTATAAAAATCTAAACTGGGACGCCGATAACCAAACGATGTATAAATCACCGTGTCTGGGGGCGTGTGTTCCTGAATCAACTGGGCGACTGGTTTCACCGCAAAGGCTTCATTTAATTCCCAAACCCAGGATGTAGACATCATCAACAGCAACAACGCCAGGTATGTTCCGCCCAATAAAATCGGAATAAATTGGCGATTATGCTGGTAAACCTGCCAAGCTGCCAAACCCATTGTTAACGCCACAACCACGCCCATAATAATTAATACAGGCTGCGGATCTGCCAGGATAAAGTAAACACATCCCCCCACCCCTGCAACTGCCATTAGCCCCAAAAGCCAGACTAAAACTTGGGGATAATGCTTGCTTTTTTGCCACAACTGTGCTAAATACATACCAACAGCTAAGGCAAAAAAGGGATAGAACGGCATAATGTACCAAGGCAACTTGGTTCCCATTAGGGAAATCGTCCCCAGATAGCCAATCGTACCAATCAGTACCAGTTTGCCCCAACTCCGTTGACGATGATGCCAAGCTAACCCCAATCCGCCCAACCAAAACAGGAACCAGGGAAAACTGTATTTGAGTAATTCCAGCAAATAATACCAAGGCGCACCCTTATTTCCCTCCACAGATTCCGAGATGCGGTTCAACCCCTGCGCCTGAAAATGCACCTGCCAAAAGGTTTCACCATAATATTGCCACTGAACTGCATACCACGCGATCGCAGGTGTACTCCCCAAGAGAATCCCTAGCCAAAAATAGGGACTCTTTAACTGCGTCCATTGTCTATCAGCCAAGAGAAACCCAAACGCGATCGCACCCAACAGGATCACCAAAATCCCTTTAGTTAACGTAATCAATCCCAGGCTAATCACAATCCCAACCGCCCAACGCTTATCCTGACGCGCTTTCAGCAGACACAGTAGCAATAGCAGAAAAAACAACACTACCGTACCATCCAGCATCGCCAGACGCCCATGACGCACCACAGGTAGCAATGTCAAATAAACGCTAGCCGCTAATATAGCCGGGAGACGTCGGGTAAAAAGTTCTCGCCCCAACAAATAGAGTAGCGGAACACTACAAGCAGACAAAAACGCTCCCGGTAGGCGGGTGGTGAATTCTCCAATTCCCCAAAATTTATACGACAGAGCAATTAACCAATCCATTAACGGGGGTTTGAGTAGATAGGGTTCCCCCTGAAGTGTCGGATGAAGCCAGTTCCCGGTGCGGTAAATCTCTCTAGCAATCAGGGCGCGAGTCCCTTCATCCCAATCTCGTAGCGGTACATTTCCTAGAGAAATACTTCCCAGGAAAAAGGCGGCTAAGAAAAAACCGATTAGCCAATGGTTGTTAGTGAAATTCAGTCGTCGTTTTGCCATTTATCATTGGTTCTTTTTGACACTCACCGCCCTATAAGGACGGTGATTCTTTCATCGTAGGGATTCCAATGAATTTACCCTCAGAAAGCATCTTGACCGTGTGTCCCACGGCTGCAAGTCCTCTTATACAGACTATTTGTGCGGCTGCTACATCTCTATCGGTGGTGTAGCCGCAATGACTACATGAATGGACACGTTCTGACAGCAGTTTCTTTCCCGTTTCTGTTAGGCAGTTAGGACAAGTCTGACTTGTCTTTTTGGCATCGGTTTTTCGGAAAAATACGCCACGTTTAAAGCAGCATTGCTCTAATACTTGTAGGAATTGCCCCCAACCTGCATCTAAACAATGCTTGCCTAACATCCCTTTTGCTAGTGCCTTAAGGTTGAGGTCTTCAGCAAATATCATTCCCGCCCAATCACAAAGATTGTGGGCTAATTCCCAGTGGTAATTTTTCCTGATGTTTGCTATCCGTTCATGTAGTCGGCTGACTTTAGCTTGTGCCTTTTTTCGGTTGTTACTCCCTAAACGCTTTCTAGATACTCGTTTTTGCAGCAATTTAAGCTTGCATTCAAGTTTCCTGAAAGGCTTGGGATTAGAAAATAATCTACCGTTAGAGACGGCTACAAAATGACTAATTCCTACATCTATTCCTATGGCTTCCCCGTGAGGCATTGGCTGGGGTACATCAATATTCCACTGTAGGGTTAGCATGACGTACCAGCCAGATGCCCGTCTGACTACACGGGCTTGCTTGATGACTGCCCCCTCTGGAATCCGGCGAGACTGGTTAAACTTAACAAGCCCTATTTTAGGCAACTTAACAGCATTCCCTTGGATGGGTTGTTTTGCCAGTTGGGGGAATACAAATGACCGCATCCTACCGACCTTCTTAAATCGTGGAAAACCATGACCTTGCTCCCACATACTGACAAACGCTTTTTCTAATCTTTTTAGTGTTTGCTGGAGTACGTGAACTTGTACAGCTTTAAGCGCTGGAATGTTAGCTCGTGCCACGGTTAACCCACGGCATTGACTGGCATAGGTAGAACGTTTTGTATCAGCCGAAATGATGTATTCAGACCGGAGTGAGCAAGCGTTAATTTGACAGCTACGAGACTTAAACCAGTCCTTACGCTCACAGAGAGCGTAGTTATAAACACGCCGACACTGCTCTAACCATCCTTCAAAGATGGCTATCTGATTTTTTGTTGGCTTAAGCTTGAATTCGTAGGTTAGACTAAACAACTTGCATCACCTCCTTACCGTATTATACACACTTTTGACAAAACATCAGAACGATTTATCAAAAGCCGTCCTACAAGGACGGGGCTTGTGACCCAAGTCTTCGGTCATTTATTTTTGCCTAATGACCAATGATGGCAGTGAAGTGGCTTTTTAAAAGCGGGATGCACCCTTTGCACTCCAACTTAATTGACAAATCGTAACATTATTAACTAAACGGTTCGCCAATTACCTATATTTTTGATGGAGGTGGCGAGTTTTGTCTGATGACGACTCAATCTCTACCGTGATCCTGAATCTTGAACCGCTTCAGTAATTATTAAATGTTTTTCTGGCATCCAACAGTTCTAGATAAGATATTGGCACGACGATGGGCCACAGGATAGTAGCAATAAGCAAAATCACCCAAGAGGAAAATTTCTCATTTTGGGACAAGCTGTCATCATGTTGCATGAAATCTAACCATCGGCTAAAGAAAATCGGCAACATGATTACGTAAAATGCGATGGCTCCGATAAAAACTGTTTCCCACATAAATAACCTCAGTAGATTGAAAATTTGGTGGTGAGTGACTCCACGATAGAGAGATTCGTTGTCTATTCGTTACTCTGACCCGAAGGTACAAAAAAAAGGATACTATTCCAGATGAAAGATCTACACTTGACGTAAGCGTTTAAGCGTTTGTCAAATTAGTCTGCCTAATTAACGTTTCCTGATCCAGTTGCTGTTTATCAGTGAACTAATAATACTGACCTACTAGATCTAAGGCAAGTTGTTGAGCGTGATCTTGTGACAAAAATTAACAATATCTATCTCTAGAATGGTTTTCTTTCTATACTATTCTAGTATTGAAAAAAAGTTGTGGCTAGGGATAACCTGATGATTCGTGCAGTGTTATCCGCCCTAGTCGGCTTTCAAGGCAGAAATGACAAGTTCAAATAATCTCAATCCATCTCTGTTTCGAGTCATATTGTTACCATTTTGACACAATTGAAGTAGATGATCCGATGACTGGACTGGTGTTGACAAAGCCTTTACTCGGACTCAGTTTCACTCGGTAGAGGCTTGTGCCTGCTTCACCACCTGAGTAATCGAACTCAATCCTTGTTGTTCCAACTTTCTTAACAATCCCTGCATGATTCGCCGTGCCATCCAGGGTCCGGAGTAGACTAATCCCGTGTACACCTGAATCAAGCTGGCTCCGGCGGTGAGCTTTTCCCAGGCATCCTCGGCGGTAAAAATTCCCCCCACACCGATAATCGGTAATTTCCCCTGGGTTTGCTGGTGAATAAACCGAATTACCTCTGTCGAACGTTCCCGCAGTGGCGCACCACTAATTCCACCAGCTTCTTCAGTTACGGGTTTGCCTGTGGTGGCGATGACTTGGGTTTTCAGGATATCCCGGCGAATTGTTGTGTTAGTAGCCACAATCCCCGCAAGCTGATAGGTTTGAGCTAGCATCACAACATCCGCGATCGCCTCCCACTCCAAATCCGGTGCAATCTTGACTAAAAGCGGCTTTTGTCCTTGATTGTCCTGTTGCAACGTCTCCAAAATGATTCGCAGTTGTTCAGCATCTTGTAGCGATCGCAATCCGGGTGTATTGGGTGAACTCACATTAACCACAAAATAGTCACCCCAAGGCTTAAGTAGGCGGAAACTGGTTAAATAGTCAGTAGCGGCGTCTTCTAAGGGTGTTACCTTAGACTTACCCAGATTGATCCCCACAGGGATCGGCTCAAACGGCTGATGCGCGATCGCTCCTAATCGGTCTGCCAACGCTTGCGCCCCTCGATTATTAAACCCCATACGGTTGAGAACAGCTTTATCTTGGAGTAAACGGAACAACCGGGGTTGGGGGTTTCCGGGTTGGGCGTGACAGGTAACGGTTCCCAGTTCAGCAAAACCAAACCCAAAGATACGCCAAATTCGAGCCGCTACCCCATCTTTATCAAATCCGGCGGCTAAACCGAGAGGATTAGGAAATTTCAGTCCCCATAGGGTTTGTTCCAAGCGAACATCGCTCAGGCAAAAGGCTTGGTGCAATTGAGAGGAAAGCCAAGGAGTTGAGGAGGATTCATGAGTCCGATCTAGCCAACCTAATACATGCATTGTCTGTTCGTGCGCCCACTCCGGATCTGCCTTCACCAGCGAAAATAGAATGGGGCGAATGGCAGATTGGTAAATATCAGTCATTGGTTATTTGTCCTTTGTCATTCGTCATTGGTTTGCTTCCCCAGCTTCCCCGTTCCCTGTTCCCTATTCCCTGTTCCCTGATAATTAATTATGGGTCAGCAAAATCTACCATCCCAAAACGATCATCCATTCCTTGCCCTAGGACGAGTGCTGGAGACATTGCGGGAAGAGGACAATGCTGACGTGTTGATCGAGACTACTCTAAATTACCTGCAAACCGAGTTTGATTACCACCTGATCTGGATTGGGCTTTATGATCGCTTGGATCATCGCTTATTTGGCAAAGGGGGTATTGCTCCCACGGGTGAGACCGATTTTTTGAAGCAGCGATACAACCTGCAACCGGGTGATCTGTTAGAACAAATCGTGATTCAACAACGCCCAATCACCGTTCCTGATATTCAGCAAGAAATCCGCGCGGGAGAATGGCGACGAATTGCTACCAATTTAGGGATTCAGGGAACATTACTGTTTCCCTTACGCGCCAAGGATCAATGTTTTGGTGTCACCTTGTTGGGTTCACATCAATGGGGTATCTCTGCCCAACCCAAAGACACCGCCCATTTATCCATGGTGTTGGGTGGATTAGCGGCGGCTTTACATGAAATAGAGGTCAATTGGCAACAATCGGCAATCAAACGCCCTGATAAACCCCTGTTTCAAGCCCTCGATGAGCTGCTCCAATTGCCCAAGCTGGTTCAGCGTCTGGATAAATTGGTGGCGATGACTCAAGAGTTTATTACGCCGACGCGCACTAATATTTATTGGTATCATCCGCAGCAACGCTATTTCTGGCATCGGGTGGGTAATCGTCAATCTCTCCGCAGTGTTGTTGGGTTACGCAACTCCAAAGCGGGTCTTACTGTTGCTGAAGCCAGTGACTTTTATCAGGCGTTAAAGGTAGGTCAGTTAGTCACCATTGGCAGCAGTAGAAGCCAACTCAAGACAGAAACCACAGAACATATCCTACATCGACTCCGAACTCGCTCGTTGATGGCAGCCCCGATTCAAATTCAAGGGGAATTGTTGGGTTTTCTGTCGGTGGAAGAAGACGATCCGCGAATTTGGGAACGGGCAGAACGGAACTATATTTTAGCCACCGCTCAATTAGTGGCGCTGGTGGTGAGTGGAGAGGAATTAGACACCCAAGTTCAGGTAAGAATCAAGGATAGCCAGGTGCTAGCAAGGATCGCTCAAGCGATCGCCTGTCGTCCCACGCCTGAAGCCGCCCTGAATGAGTCGGGGAAGCTGATTTGCCAGCATCTGAATACGGATCGATTGGTAATCCTGCAACGGGATCAGTCGGGTCAATTCACTGTTGTGTTTAGCCGACAACCGTCGAATCGCCGTCCTTGTCCCTCACCCTTACCCCCCCTGAATGATCAGGATCAGCAGTGGTTGAGGGGACGAAAAAAAATGGAGGTGATTGAAGATATTGAGGCGGATGGGTTACTCATATCCTGGCGGGAGACGTTAACGCAACTGAATCTGCGATCGCTCCTGATTGAGTCTTTATCCTATCCAGCACATTCCCCGAAACAACCGAGTTTCCTGTTCTTGATTGGTCATGAGAGTCCTCGAACGTGGAACTCGAATGAACGGGATTTTGTGAAAACTGTAGCCCAACTCATCCATCTGCTGCTCACGCTATCGGGTGAGTTAGATAACGCCAAACGTTCATTTTTGGCGCATCAAACCCTGCAGTCGGGTCTATCCATGCTCCACTCAGCGCCCAAAGATCCGGTGCGCTTTGAACGGGCTTGGATTAATTATGTGGCAAAGTTGCTGGAATGTCCGCTGGTGGCGCTGCTTACTTGGACTCCCCAAATTGCTTGGGCGACGGTATCCACGGTGGCGGTTACGGATTCGCGTTTTGCTCTCCCTCCCGATTTAACCATTTCGGTGGCAACAAATCCCCTGATTCACCAGGCTCTAGCTACCCCCCATTTCCGCTGCTTTGCGGTGAAGGATCTGCCGGACTCGATCCGTCAATGGTTTAAGAGTCCCGATATGGGTCAAATTTTGGTGATTGCCTTACATCAGGATACCACTTCAGCCACGGGAGTGATCCTGATTGCGGATCACCAGGAACGAACGTGGTCTGAACGTTTGTTATCGGTACTGGAAATCTTAACCCAAGAGTTTACTGACTTGCGTGACTATCGGTATCGCCTGATGCAACAAACCCAAGAGCGGGAAAACTTGCAAGCTCTCAACTGGTACAAACACCGATGCTTGGAGAAATTGTATCAGTCTGTGCAGGAGATGAATAATGCCTTACTTTTATTAGACAGTCAGACATATTCTCCGGCGGAAGCCACACAGCAGATTACCAATTCGGCGTTACAAAAGATGCGTCGTCAGCAACTGCTGCACAAGTTAGAAGCCGTTCTAGCGGGGATGACTCCGATCCTCAAGCAAGAACAGTGGCAACTCAGGACGACGCTACGCCCGATCAAGTTGGCAACGTTGTTGAAGCGATCGCTGCGACAGGTGGAACCCTTTTATAATCAGCGTCAACTGGTTCTGAATATGCACAATGTCAGTCAGTTTACCATTTATGGGGATTACCTGAAGCTAGAATGCATTGTGTTGGAGTTATTGCTCACGATTGGTTTACAGTCCCGTGCTGGACGTTGGATTCATTTGTGGTGCTGTCCCTTGCGTTCAGATACTAAGCCCAGGCTGCCCTCAAGTTCACCTTATCCGTTACTCGAGTTACTGATTTCTCAAAGCAATTCTTTGGAGGAGTGTCAGCAGATTCTCACCACTTCACCGAGAAAATCGCTGCATAGCTTAAATATGAGAATTTGTCAACAGATTTTGCGGAGTTGGGGAGGCGATCTGCATTTTTACCAAACCCAAGTCCATGATTATTTGATCCGGTTGCTATTGCCATTGGAACAGAAGCAGAAGTAAGTCTGGCACGATTTTGGCGATCGCGAAATTTATACCAAGTTGCAGTTTACCACTAAAAAATCTAATTTATGCTTCATTAAAAAGCCAAGTATAGCGCTACGCGCTAGGCAATAGGCAATAAGCTGTCATGCATTTAAATTGGGTATTAGTAGCGAGCAAGATGCAAAGCCTGCGGCATGGCTTCGCTTAACGCACTACAAGGCTTTCGCCATTATTGACATTAAGGTTTAAATGCCGAACAGCTTAGGCAATAGGCAATAGGCAATAGGCAATAGTGAATAAAAACACTGACTTATCAAGGAATTGACCCTTCGACTCTTCGGCACACTCAGGGCGTCGCTTCGCGGCAATTGAGCCTGTCGAAATTCAGGCTCAACACCTCGGCTTCGCTCGGTGTTGAGCGATTTAAATTTTTATTTTTTTGTCCTAACCTTAGAGCGTAGTGCTATATAATCAAAATATAATTAGTTTTACAATTCAATCATTAAAAAGCGATGACTCTAAGATTTATTAGTCCAAAGACTGATTTTGCCTTCAAAAAAATATTTGGCTCAACAGACAGCAAAGATATCCTGATTAGCTTTTTAAATGCCTTAATTTATGAAGCCAATCCCGTGATTCAGGATTTAGAAATCATTGACCCCTATAATCCTAGAGAGGTGGTGGATCTCAAAGACAGCTATCTCGATGTCAAAGCCTTACTGGATAATGGCTCAACCGTGCTAATTGAAATGCAAGTCCTCAACCTAGCCTTCTTCGAGAAGCGGGTTATTTATAACCTGACCAAAACTTATGGAAATCAGCTAAAATATGGCGAAGGATATTCCTACCTGAAACCGGTCATTGCCTTAACAATTACCGACTTTCTCATGTTTGATCAGACACAACGGTATCTAACCCGGTTTAGCTTAAAGGAAAACCAAGAGTTGTTTAACTATCCTGATCCAGAAATCGAGTTAATTTTTGTAGAATTACCGAAATTCACGAAAACGCTAGATCAGCTAGAGAGTTTAACAGATAAATGGATTTATTTTATTAAAAATGCTCCCAGCTTGGAGGTAATTCCCCCCACATTTCGCCAATTTCCGGAACTAGATAAAGCGATGAATATCGCCAATCAAGCTAATTTAAGTGTAGAGGAAGTGGAAAAATTGCGGAAGCAAGAAATGTTCCTGGAAGACCAACGGGGATCGATTGTTAAGGCAAAGCAGGAAGGACTGCAAGAAGGATTAGAACAAGGAATCCGATGGATATTCCGTTTCCTGGAGCGACAGTTTGGATCAATTCCGTCAGAAATAAGTCAGGGAATTCAAAACTTATCGGTTGACCAGTTGGAACGTCTCGGAAATGATGTTTTTGATTTCAACAATTTAGAAGAGTTATCAAGTTGGTTACAGGAAAATGGGTGATTTTTGGGCGCTTGTGCGTAAGGTTTCCGGGGGGTCAGGTAATGGCTGAAATCCTTATGTGTTCCTAGACCACCCCGGAAGGGAACCAAGAGGGCTTGGGAACCAAGCCCCTACGGGGTTGGAAAATTGAGACGCCAACCGGGTTTGACGACTTGACGCGATCGCGCAATCACCAGACAATCATCAGGTGTCGTTTCAGTTACTACTGAACCCGCCGCTACTGTGACATCTTCGCCCAAGGTTATAGGTGCAACAAGCACACTATTGGAACCCGTCTTCGTGCGATCGCCGATTTGAGTGCGATGCTTTTGTACCCCATCGTAGTTGGCGGTAATCGTTCCTGCGCCGATATTCACCTGATCCCCTAACGTCGCATCCCCCAGATAAGACAGGTGGGCGATATTTGTGCGATCGCCAATTTGGGCGTTTTTCAGTTCCACAAAATTCCCCACCCGACAAGATTCCCCGACGCTGACATGACCTCTAAGATGAGTATAGGGTCCGATTCGGCTATTCTCTTGCACCACCGAATCACTCACCACCGAAAACAGCGCCGTGACATTCTTCCCTAACTGACTATTTTCTATCAGACTTCCGGGTCCAATCCGACTCCCAGAACCAATTACGGTTTTTCCCCGCAGGTGGGTTTGGGGTTCAATAATCACATCCGGTTGTAATTCCACCGTGTCATCAATGGTAATACTATCGGGATTAATTAACGTCACCCCCGCCATCATCCAGGCTTCCTTCACCCGATCTTGCAAAATCTGGTATGCTTCGGCTAACTGATTGCGGTTGTTAATTCCCAAAATTTCCTGATAATCCTCCACATCAACCGCCATGACAGGTTTTAGCTGATGAATCGTATCCGTTAAATAATATTCCTTTTGGTCATTATTTGACTGTAGATTTGGCAGTATTTTTGCCAATTTATGCCAATTGAAACAATAGACTCCCGCATTAATTCGACGGTTCTGCTTTTGGGCTGTGGTGCAGTCTCGATCTTCTACAATCTGAGTGACGAGGTTTTGTCCATCACAAAAAACTCGTCCATATCCTTGCGGATTCGGCAGTTGCGCGGTTAAAATCGTCGCGGCATTTTGATGGGTTTTATGGGTATCTAATAATTGTTGCAGGGTTTGGGATCGCAACAGGGGAACATCACCATTCAAGACCAACAAATCCCCCGTAAATCCTTCTAAGTGGGGGAGGAGTTGTTGTACTGCATGACCGGTTCCCAATTGTTCGGCTTGTTCCACAAATTCTATATCCTGGAACTGGGCGAGAGAATGTTTAACTTGTTCGGCTTGATAGCCGACAATCACCAGACACCGCAACGGATCGACACCAAGACAACTTTTGAGAACTCGTTCCACCATTGACAAGGAACCCAAATTGTGGCATACCTTGGGCAACTTAGATTTCATTCGTGTCCCGCGTCCTGCTGCTAAAATCGCGACTGCAACCATGATTGAGATAGGGGTGATCTGCTACCGAGTTATAGAGTTTCGCTCACTGATAATACCATAGTCGGCTCAAGTATTCCCAGAAACCGGGTTTCTCGTGTGCATGACAAATCTGATATCGGCATTTCACCCAAATAAACCCGGTTTATTGACCGATGCCCTAGTGATATTATACGCCACTAACGGCTAGGGCTAAACTGACAATTTAGACTCTAAACTTTTCTCAACTCTTCACCATTTGTAACAGTTTTTTGATTAAAACAACAAAATCAAGCCATAGAATAAAAAGCATCAACTGTAATTCTCAAAATAGATTAAGATATGTTGCTGTTTTTGATAAACCTGAAGAAAACTGATTAATCCTCAATTCTTTTCCGATGCATTGTGTTATAAAAAAAGTACCTTGAATTCCCGTCAAGCAACCGGTTGAGATGGTAGGGATTTAACAACTGGATAGGGAACAATCGCAATGAAAACCATGTATCGACTGCTTATCCCCTTCTGCTTAGTCGCCGCGTTCACACCGACGCCGCTAGTCTCTCAACCGATTACACCAGCGGCTGATGGAACAGAAACCCAGGTTATACCCGATGGTAACCACTTGGATATCCAAGGGGGTAGCGTTTCCGCAGATGGGGCAAATCTGTTTCATAGTTTCCAGCAATTTGGACTCGATTTCGATCAAATTGCCAATTTTCTGGCGAATCCCCAGACTCGTAATATTTTAGGGCGGGTGATTGGGGGTGATGCGTCGATTATTAATGGTTTAATCCAAGTGACTGGGGGTAATAATGCTAACTTATTTTTACTCAACCCAGCCGGAATTGTCTTTGGTGCAGACGCCCGGTTAAATGTTCCGGCTGATTTCACAGCAACCACGGCGACGAGTATTGGGTTTGGCAATACTAATTGGTTCAATGCTTTCGGTAACAATGACTACCAAAGTTTAGTGGGTGTTCCCAATCAATTTGCCTTTGATGTTTCCCAGCCGGGGAGTATTGTTAATGCTGGTCATTTAGCCGTAGCCGAGGGGCAGAATTTAACGTTACTGGGGGGTACTGTAATTAATACCGGACAACTCACTGCACCCGGAGGAACGATTACCATTGCGGCTGTACCGGGTGAAAATTTAGTCCGCATTAGTCAACCGGGAAACTTGTTGAGTTTGGAGATTTCCCCCCGTCCAAGTAATACTAATGAACCGCTACAGCTAAATCCTCTGGATTTGCCAGTATTGTTAACGGGTACAGGGGAAACAGTAGATACGGGATTAACTGTTTCTCCAACTAATGAGGTGCAGTTAACTGAATCGGGGATAACCCTACCGACTGAAGCCGGAATAGCTATTGTTTCCGGTAATTTGGATGTATCTATGCCAGACTTTTCAGCTTCACCACAGATAGGGGGTGAGGTTAATGTTTTGGGCGATAACGTGGCACTTATTGACGCAAGGATTAATGCGTCTGGGGCAAATGGTGGGGGTACAGTCAGGATTGGTGGAGAGTATCAGGGAAGCGGTACAATCCCTAATGCTTTACAGACGTTTGTGAGTCAAAATTCAGTAATTAATGCGGATGCATTGATTGATGGGAATGGCGGAAACGTGATTCTTTGGTCAGATGAAACGACCCGCTTTTTGGGTAGCATCAGCGCCCGTGGTGGATTGAATGGCGGCGATGGTGGGTTTGTTGAAGTTTCGGGAAAACAGGCTTTGGATTTTCAAGGCGTTGTTGATTTGTTAGCGCCGGCTGGTCAAGTGGGAACGCTATTATTAGACCCAACAGATATTACGATTAGTACTGTAGCAGATAGCGGAACTATGACGTTTGCTGGGGGTATATTTTCCGACACAACGACGACTCCATCTACACTGAATACGACGACTCTAGAGAATCAATTGGCTTTAAGTAATGTCACCGTTTCGACAGCTTCGGGTTTATCCGGTGCGGGAACCATTACTGTAAATGAGCCGATTACCTGGAGTAGTGACTCGTCGCTAACACTTTTCGCTGATAACGATATTAATGTTAATGCGGATATTAGCTATTCGGGAACGGCTGAGACTGCTTTAACCTTACAAGCGAATAACAGTATTCTTTTCAATTCAGGTGCAGATATAACGGCTAATACTACAGGGAAGTTGGATGTTACTGTGAATGCTGACCGAGATGGGAGTGGTGCGGGGTCAATTCTCCTTAACCCTGGTTCAGCTATCAATTCTAATGGTGGTGATATTATTCTGGGGGGTGGCGATAATCCGTTGATGAATCCTGCGGTAGGTACAATGTCCAATTCTTCTGGAATTATTCTCGACAATGCTGTACTCAATTCTGGGATAGGTGATATTTCGATTATAGGTAAGGGCATCGATAATTCACAGTTAGCCCAAGGTATAGAGATCAGGAACGGAACGACAATTCAAACCACTACGGGTAATATCAAGCTGACGGGGACAGGTGGGATAGGAGTCGATGAAAATCATGGAATTTTTATTTGGGAACCCGTTAATCCAAGTAATCCAGCTAGTATACTCAGTTCAGTTGATGGCACTATTAGTCTAACCGGAATAGGACAAGGAACAGGAGATGAGAATAGTGGTATTCGAGTTGATAACTTTTCCGGTGGGATGGGTCCGGTTGTCGAAACCACAGGGAGTGGTACGATAACCTTTAATGGTACGGGAAGTAGCGCAGGAAATGAAGCCAATGATGGTATTGTTTTGGGTGAGGGTAATATCATAATTCGTTCAGCCGATGGTGATATCAATTTGACGGGAGTTGGACAAGGTTCAACAACTCAAAGTGATGGCGTGGAAATTGCTTTAGATTCTATTGTGGAAGCGACGGGAACCGGAACTATCCGATTAAATGGTACTGGTGGGATGGGTACAAGTGATAATCAAGGCGTGCGGATATGGAAATCGTCCCAGGTGCGAACGAATGAGGGGACAGTTGACGTAATTGGTGTTAGTGGTGCGGGAATTAATTCCTACGGAATTCAGCTAGCTGAAAATGGAGAGTTGGGACAAGAAACGCAAACGGGAAACCTGACACTAACGACAGATTCGTTGGATATTGATAATACGTTTAACGTGGTGAGTACGGGACAATTACAGGTACAACCGTTAACCCCCAGTTTAGGAATTACGATTGGCGATACCAGCGTTGGCACATTAAACCTGGATACCACTACACTGGCTAGTTTCCGCAATGGATTTTCGCAAATTATTATTGGTGGCGCGAATCGTAGTGGCGCAATTACCCTAGCTAATAATGTTACCTTTAATGATCCCGTAATTTTGCGATCGCCAACCAACTCAGGTTCGATTACGACGACAGGGTATACCTTAACCGGAATCGATGACGCGACGATTCACCTAGAAGCGAATCAAGATATTATAACGGGCGATATTATTAATCCAGGTGGGGAGATTACCCTCACTAGCAATAACGGAACTATTGACACTCATCGCGGAATTCTCAATACTAGCGCCGCAACCGGAGATGGGGGAGAGATTACTCTCACGGCGAACACGATTAATCCAGGTTCTATTAATACCTCTGCGGGTGCTGGACGTGGTGGTAATATCAGCTTGAATGGTACTGTGACTCTGACTCAACCGGATACAACCTTCACCACCACAGGAATGACGGTTGGGGGTGATATGATATTCACCAATATGCTCAATGGTGTCACGCCTGATACTCAAAACCTGACGCTAAATTCGGGTACGGGTAATATTACGTTTGAGGATAGTGTCGGGAATACGGTTAATCTGGGAAACTTAACCATCAATAGTACAGGTATCACCCAATTTAAGGGTTCTGTAACCGTTGAGAGTCTAACTACCGATGCCGAGGGTATGACTCAAATTCGTGGAAATGTGATAACGAACGGAGAGTTGGGTCAAACATACCGTGATGATGTTACCCTGATTGGCGATATTGAATTAACAGGTGACGAAATTAATTTTTTCGGGAATGTATCGGGGAATGGGACTTTGACGTTACAACCGTTTAGTCCTAGTCACGCGATCGCGATTAATGGTGTAACTGATACTAACACAGAACAGCTAGACTTGTCAGCCCGTGATATCAACGCCTGGGAAATGGGTTTCGAGTCTATCACCATCGGGCGTAATGACAGCAGTGGCGCGATTACCCTAGCTGATGATGTGACGTTTAAGGACTCAGTGACATTGCGATCGCCCATGGGTAATGGTTCGATCAATACCACTGGCTTTACTCTAACCGGAAACGGTGAGATTACGCTACTAGCGAATCAAGATATTATCACAGGTACGATTAACAATCCCGGCGCGGCGGTGACGCTGACGAGTCTTTCGGGAAATATCAATACTGATGCGGGGACAATTTACACACGATCAAGTATAGGCAAAGGAGGCGCGATCGCACTCAATGCCCGTAATACTATCACGACTGGTGATTTAGACTCAGGTTCTGCATCTGGAACTCCAGGACCCATTACACTTAATGCAGGTAACCAGATTACGTTCAATCGTCCTCTAATTTTACCTGGAGATTTCTCGGTGAGTATCCCCAACTCCGGTAACATTATTTTTAATAGCACGGTTGATGGAACCTACGATCTCACCCTTAATCCCGGTGGTGGTATTGTTCAGTTTAATGATCGGGTTGGCAGCTTGCAACCGTTGCAAAGTTTATGGGTTCAAGGTGATATTATCACTAATAATCGAGCCGGGATAGATATCACAGCCGAGAATACGATCAAAACCGATGATATTACTGCCCCTGGCGGGATTAATTTGTTCAGCCACAACGGACAAATCTCCACAGGTATTCTGGATACCTCCGCTTCTGGTAATGGTGGTAATAGTAAGCTGACTGCTAATGACAGGATTACTGTTAGCCACATTAATACTCAGAGTCTCAATGGTATAGGCGGAAACGTTGAAATTACAACCAATCATTTCTTCCGGGCGACTGACTCTTTCATCGACCAAAATGGTATCAATGCCAGTATTTCCACGGCTGGAGGAACAGACGGTGGCAGCATTATTATCCGTCATGGGGGAATCATGCCATTTATTGTTGGTAATTCCCAAACCAACGGTATCCGAGGCGCAATGACCCGAGGTGATACTACACCAGACCAAACAATTGTACCCAATCAAGCTTATTTCTTCAGCCATACCCAGGATGAAGAACGGATACAAATTTTATCATCCCCTGTCCCTTTTATTCTCGATGAATTTCTCATTCGAGAAGCCAAACCCGACCTAGAGACAGACGTAGATATTATCGAGTCTTTAAACAATCTAATTGGGCAGGGTTTAGAAGCCGAAATTGAAATTGAGGAAGATCCTGAAACGGGAGAAAAAAGGATTGTGCAGCGCTTTTACATTCCAGGAACTCTCTCGCTCAATCTTGAGACTTCATTATCAGTGGGTCAGACTGACCAACTGTTTGAGGAGCAATTTGAGAAGTATTTTCAGCAAAATCTAAGCCGTGAAATCATCACCGCCGAAGGTTTGCGAGACACCCTAACCACTCTAAAGGAGCAAACGGGAAAGAGTTCCGGCGTTGTTTATGTACGTTCTCTGACCAACCATCTAGAACTGCTGTTAGTTCTTCCTCAAGGTTATCCTATTCGCAAGAGAATCCCAACCGCCAATGCTAAAGAATTACAGAAAACCTTGACAGAATTTCGCCAAACCGTCACCGATTCCCATCGCCCCAAAGCCTACCTCGCCCCCGCCCAACAACTTTATAATTGGATGATTGCCCCGCTAGAATCTGAGCTAGAAGAACAGGGAATTGATACGCTGATCTTTTGTATGGACGCAGGTTTGCGGACAATTCCCATGGCAGCACTTCACGATGGCAACCAATTTCTTGTCGAAAAATATTCAATTGGTTCTATACCCAGCATGAGTCTCACCAATCAGCGCTATAACACCATCAAAAATGCCCAAGTTTTAGCCATGGGAGCATCTAAATTTGAAGACTTACCCCCGCTTCCCGCTGTACCGAATGAATTGCAGATTATTACTAAAGAATTATGGTCGGGTCAATCTTTTTTAAATGAAGACTTTACCCTAAACAATCTGAAACAACAGCGTCAGCAATTTGGCATTATCCACCTCGCCACGCACGCCGATTTCCTACCTAATGACCCCAGTCATTCCTATATTCAACTCTGGGATGAAAAACTCCGGTTAAATCAGTTAAGGCAAATCGGTTGGAATCAGTCGCCTCAAGTGGAGTTATTAGTCTTAAGTGCTTGTCGCACCGCTATTGGCGATGTGAATGCGGAGTTAGGGTTTGCTGGATTAGCGGTGAATGCGGGAGTGAAATCTGCCTTAGCCAGTCTTTGGTATGTCAGTGATGGCAGCACATTGGCGCTGATGAGCGAGTTTTATCGGCAATTAAGTCAACCTGACGTGACAATTAAAGCGGAAGCATTGCAACGCGCCCAAATTGCCATGCTGCGGGGACAGGTGCGTCTGGAGAATGGTCAATTACACGGTATTGGTATGGGGGGAATTCCTTTACCCCCGGAACTAAAAGGCAGAGGTAATCAAGATTTTTCTCATCCTTATTACTGGGCGGCATTTACGATGATTGGTAGTCCTTGGTAGAGGAATATTTTTGAGGGAACCTGGTTTGTAGGGGCGGGTTTCACTACTATCGTTTCTTGGCTAACCCAGATGTAACTAAACCCGCCCCGACTGAGTGTAATATAGCACTACGCACTCGGAATTATATTTTTTCAACGCAGAGGGGCGCAGAGGGTAGCGCAGAGGGGCGCAGAGGAATTGGCAGTATGTGAAAAGTTAGCTGCACCCCTGCTGTCTCCTGAAACTCTACTCGATGGGATTCCGGAAAAATTGTTCATCTATAGAAATATGGAAAATGAGGGTGACTAGAGCAAGGGTAAGCCATCAACAAGTCCCCGAAGCAGCAGGAAGTAAACACCGAAATGCCACGCCAGATAAGTATTTTGGATAGGTTTTATGGAGCAGCAGTCTATAGTGAGTTACAAAAAGTCATCGGATTCGGATGGAGTCGCATTAGAACCTCAAACCGAAGCAACGCTATTCGATTTCCGTTGGTTTTTCCAGCTACCTCCTTTGTTAAAGGGTATGGGAGTGAGCATCGCCGCCTGTAATACTGTGGTAATCTCATTTGGGCTTTATTCTCTGTTGAATGCTGTTCCATCCAACCCGGATCTTGACCGATTAGAACGGGCGAGGGCAGAATATGATGCGGGAAACTTTCAAAAGGCGATCGCACTGGCTAAATCGATTCCTCAAGAGAGTGCTTTGTATCAGGATTCCAAGACTAGCCTGAAACGGTGGCGACGGGAATGGCACACAGCCGCTGCTCAATACCAAGCTGCTGAACAAGCGTTGAAGGAAAAACGATGGCGAGATGTGTTGGCAGAAGCTCGTAAGATGGATGGTGTCCGCTTTTGGCGGCGTAAAGTTGAATCCTTAGTGGAACAAGCCAAACCTGAGTTAGAAGCCGAAGCCCAACAATTACTGAATCAAGCTTACGCTAAAGCCCAAGAAAAAGATTTTACTGGCGCTTTGAACTTGCTCAACCAAATTCCCCCAGAGACAACAACGGCGGCTAAAATTCAACCGAAGTTAGCCGAATATGAAGAAAAACAACGCATTAAAGCCGAACATCTTTTACAACAAGCCTATAACCAAGCCGCCAAACGAGACTTTAAGAGCGCGTTGAACTATCTTTCCCAAATTTCTCCAGGTACATCCACCTACGATACGGCTCAAATTAAGATGGCTGAATATTCGCAAAAGCAGCATTTTAAGGAAGAAGTCGAGAGAACCGTTCAACTGGCGAGGAGGGAGTCAGAGGAGCAAGAAGAATCGTCTGAACCTTTTTCTACAGAACCGTTTATCTCTACCGAAACGGATGAAAAAACATCAGAACTTAATCCGGGAAACCAACTGCAAGAGGTTACACCTTAAGTTTGTCATTCGTCATTCGTCATTGAGTAAAGGGCGACCCGAGTAAATTGAGTGGACACAGTTATTAATTGATGCAAGCGGGTCGCCCCTACACCCATTACCGTTTCTTCCCAGCTCCCAGACGCGCCATGGCACGTCTCTACAATTGCTGTTCCCTGTTCCCTGTTCCCTGTTCCTTTAACGACTGTTTGACACGAGTGAACCGTTTCTCCATTTCCTCTAATTCTATTGCCCCAGTAAACACCTCCCCATTCATAACAAAAAAGGGAGTTCCAGTAATTCCCAAACTCTCCGCTAGTTGAATATCCTGACTAATCGCCGTTTCTGCTGCTTGGCTATTGCGATCGCGATTAAATTGGTCTACATTTAAATTTAAACCCTTGGCTGTTTCAATATAAAACGACTCCCCCAGTTTTTCTTGCTGAGTAAACAGCACATCATGATACTGCCAAAACTTCCCCTGTTGAAACGCCGCCCACGCTGCTTTAGCCGCTGAGATAGCTTGGGGATGAATTGAGGCTAAAGGGTAATGTTTATATGTCAACGTCACCTGATCTTGATGCTTTGCCATAAACCGTTGCACCGTTTTATGCGCCCTGCCACAATAGGGACATTGAAAATCGGAAAACTCGACCATGACAATCTTGGACTGAGACGCCCCTGTCGTCGGTGAGTCCTCAATAACGGCTTGAGGATTCGCTTTAAGTTCCTGAACAAACGCTTGCTGGGCTTGTTGGAGTTGCTGTTGGACACGTTGCTGATACGCCTGAACGGATTCCAGAATAACTTCCGGGTGTTCGCGAATCACTTGCAACACTTGTTCTTCTAATTTGGGACTAACTTGGCTAGCGGCTTGAACTGGGGAAGACCAGCCGAGTAAAGTAATACAAATGAGCAAAAGTCCCAGGATTGTCTGAGTTAACCGGGATAGATAAGACAGCATGGTTGAATGTTCATGGTTCATGGTTCACTGTTGATTGTACCGGGCGGGTAAGAGGTAAGATTTAGTTTATAGGGAATACTGCGATCGCACCATTTGTTCGTTCGTAGTCGGCGCTTTAGCGCTAGAAGATATAGCAACCGCCAAGGTTAAACAATCTCAGATGGTTCTGCAAACTCCAACCTCCGCCAAACACCAAGAACCCCTTGTCACCTGGGAAAAGCTTCCCGACGATTTCATTTTGCCCGATGATCCCGTGGAAAACATTCTACAACCGCCCCTCGCCGCCGCCCTGACAGACGCTTTAGGTGCAGCCAATCGCCTGAATTCGCAACTGTTAATCGCCTCCAATTTTGGTCTCGTCACGACAGTGGATCAGAAAATTGTCGTCAAAGCACCAGACTGGCTGTATGTACCCCAGGTATTCCCTGTTGCAGAAGGCGTAATTCGCCGCAGCTATACCCCCAATCTGGAAGGGAGTCCAGTTAGCGTCGTCATGGAGTTTTTATCAGAAACTGAAACGGGAGAATACTCAGTACGATCAACATTTCCCTATGGGAAGTTCTACTTCTATGAGCAAATTCTCCACGTTCCAAACTATGTGATTTTTAATCCCCTAGCACCAATTCTAGAAGTTCACCGATTGCAAAATAATCAATATATATTGCAACAACCCACAGAGGAAGGACGCTACTGGATTCCTGAATTAGAACTATTTTTAGGCATCTGGTATGGCACCCGATTAGGCTTAACCAGCAATTGGTTACGCTGGTGGGATGAGTCGGGAAACCTGTTATTGTGGAGTTCAGAACAAGCTGAACAAGAACGCCAACGCGCTGAACAAGAACGCCAACGCGCTGAACAAGAACGCCAACGTGCTGAACAAGAACACCAACGTGCTGAACAAGAACGCCAACGTGCTGAACAAGAACACCAACGTGCTGAACAAGAACGCCAACGTGCTGAACAAGAACGCCAACGTGCCGAACAAGAACGCCAACGGGCTGACGCTGTAACCAATAACCTAGAGCAAGAACGGCAACGTAATCAGGCGTTGATAGCAAAATTGCAAGAGTTGGGTATTGATCCCAACACCTTGTCCTAACCTATCAATTCAGTATATCGGCTGGTGAGCAAATTCCCTGAATCTGCGATCGCCCTGAGTCGGTAGGATGAAAGAAAGCTGTAGTCAAACTAAACACTATCCTATGTCTGATGAGTCTGTGGGAAATCTTCAAGAACCGTTCCTCGCCGCCGCCTTGACAGACGCTTTAGGTGCAGCCAATCGCCTGCATTCGCAAATGTTAATCGCCTCTAATTTCGGGCTTGTGGGGGCAGTTAATGGGAACATCGTGATCAAAGCACCAGACTGGCTGTATGTACCCCAGGTATTACCCGTTCCAGAAGGAGAAATTCGCCGCCGCTATACACCCAATCTGGAAGGCAATCCAGTTGGGGTTGTGATGGAGTTTTTGTCAGACACTGAAGCGGGAGAATACTCCATACGACCCAGTTTCCCTTATGGGAAGTTATTTTTCTATGAGAAAATTCTCAAAGTTCCTACCTATGTGATCTTTGAGTCCCTAGCCGTAGTCCTAGAAGTCCGCCAATTACAAGATAATCAATACGTAGTGCAACAACCCACAGAAGAAGGACGCTACTGGATTCCTGAATTAGAACTATTTTTAGGCATCTGGCATGGCACTCGATTAGGTTTAACAATCCCCTGGTTACGCTGGTGGGACGAGTCGGGAAACCTATTATCGTGGAGTTCAGAACAAGCCGAACAAGAACGCCAACGGGCTGATGTAATGGCAAATCAGCTAGAGGAAGAACGGCAACGCAATCAGATGTTAATGGCTAAATTACAAGAGTTGGGCATTGATCCCAACACTCTATCCTAATCAGATTGACGGTGGCGACGGTACGCAGCTCCGCTGATCCCCAGCATGAGTAGTCCCAGCAACACACCAGGTTCAGGCGTCTGGGCAGCTTCTTCATCTGCGAAGGCTATCCAACCCGCTCCGTCTAAGCCCCCAGCTAGCGATGGGATAAACTCATCATCAATCAAACTCCCGGTTTGACCGTCGTAGCGTAATACTTTTCCTGGGACAGGTTCACCAATTTTTTGGGTGGGATTACTACTGACATACAGATCACCGTTGGGTGCGAAGACAGGTTGAACAGGACTCTCCACTTCATCAATAAAAACTTCAACGGTTCCAGTCTCCAGGTCATATCGATCAATCGTATTGGCAGCGAAATTAGCCACATAAAGCGCCCCGTCTGGTCCCAAGCTCAGACCCCCTGGTGCAGCATTTTCAGAACTTGCACTGCCCAGTAATGCCACCTGACCCGTGGTTAGATCGTAACGCTGCACATTGTTCGTAAAGGTACAACTGAAGTAGAGAACTGCATCCTCATCGGCAGTGATGCTAAACGGTGCATCGCAAGCAGAACTGTCCGCTGGAAACAGATTCCCGATAAAGGCTCCCGTCTGTCCGTCATATTGGGCAATGGTATCAAGTCCTGTGTTGGCAACAAAAAGACTACCATCCGATCCGAAAGCTAGATCTTGGGGAAAAATCAAGGGCGGAACCGCTGAGGTGAAGGGCTGAATGAATGCGCCCGATCGCCCATCATACTGCAGGACTTGCCCAGGTGGTGTATCCTCAGTGAGGAGGCTGACAACGTAGAGATTGTTGTCTTCTGGACTAAAGGTCAAACCGACCGGACCCTGTAAACCGCCGCTTCCTGGCTCAACAACTGTATCAATAAAAGCCCCCGTTTGGGCATCAAACTCAAGCACTGAATTCGTATTGAAGCTGCCCACGAAGAGACTAGCTGCGATCGCTTGATCGACCAAAGAAAGGGTGACACCTGCCGCCGCCGTGCTAGCAAGGGCTAGCTTTAGGGGTAGAGAGGCTGGTTGCATAGGCATTTTCTGGAGAATCGATGTATAGGACTACGAGTTTACTCATTAATATCGCTGATTCGCCGCAGATTCAAGATATCGCTCATCTTTTTAATTTGAGCAAAACTTTGCTGCAATTGTCCGTAATCCCGAATATCGATACACAAATCAATCAACGCAGGTTTACCGTCTTGAGTTTTCACCTGAGCTTTCCGCACATTGATATGATGATCACTTAAGCGGGAAAGAATATCCTTTAAAACCCCGACCCGATCCAACACTTCAATTTGAATATTAACCGGATAGGTTTGTGGACGCCCACTCTCTTGATCCGTCGGATTCCAATTCACCGGAACTAATCGGTCTCCCTCAATATTTTCCACATTGGGACAGCCTTGACGATGAATCGAAATTCCCCGCAATCGGGTGACGACACCCAAAATAGGTTCGCCGGGAACCGGATTACAACACCCAGCAATCCGATGCATCAATCCCTCGACCCCCGCAATGGGTTCGCCTTTAATCGTCCATTGGTCACTTGTTTCCTTCGCCGTCGGTAACGATGGAAGTAAATCTTCGATTTCTACGGGTTCGGTTTCAAGGGGTTGCGTGGCTTTCACTGCATCGCGCAACCGATTGACCACCAGATTTAGAGTGACTTCTCCATACCCTAATGCCGCCAGTAAATCTTCCGCATTCTGATAATTACAGCGTTCGGCAACAGACTGCATCGGTTCCGATTTGAGCAAGGATTCAAATCCATTTTTACCCAGTTCCTTCTCCAGCAAATCTCGACCTCGCGCCACATTTTCATCGCGGTGCGATCGCTTGTACCATTGGCGAATCCGGTTTCTGGCACTGGGCGTGACGACGAAGTTTAACCAGTCTAAACTGGGGTGACTATTTTTCTGGGTGATAATTTCGACAATATCCCCATTCTTTAACGGCGTATCCAGGACTCGCCATTGACCATTAATTCTCACCCCAGCACAGTGATTACCAATCTCGGTGTGAATCCGATAGGCAAAATCTATCGGCGTTGCATCCCGACTCAGGGGTATCACATCTCCATCGGGGGTAAAGACGTAGACATCATCGTCAAATAAATTATCTTTGACACTTTCGATATATTCATGGGCGTCTTTCAGATCATTCTGCCATTCCAGCAACTGCCGCAACCAGGTAAACTTGTCATCGTCGGCGCCAATCTGGGTCGGATCAGACGTCCCAGTTTCTTTATATTTCCAATGTGCGGCAATCCCATATTCGGCAATCCGATGCATTTCCAGGGTACGAATCTGCACTTCAATGGGACGCCCATGGAAGCCAATCACGCCTGTATGTAGAGACTGATACCGATTGGGTTTAGGTAAGCCGATATAATCTTTAAACCGACCTGGAATCGGTCGAAAGGCATCATGGACGACAGCTAATGCCCGATAGCACCCTTCGTTGGTCTCCACGATGATCCGCATCGCCGCTAAATCATAAATTTCGTGAAATTCCTTATTGCGGCGCTGCATCTTCTGATAAATTCCATACAGATGCTTAGGACGACTATTCAAGTCCACACATCGAATGCCCATCTCATCGAGACGCCCTCGCAGAATTTGCGAAACCTGGGTTAATCGTTCCTCCCGGTCTTGACGCCGTTCGGCAACCAGTTCCTGTATTTTGCGATAAGCATTCGGTTCAAGATACTTAAAGGATAAATCTTCTAACTCCCACTTAAACCGCCCAATCCCCAAGCGATTGGCTAAGGGGGCGAAAATCTCGCGGGTTTCCTGGGCGATCGCCCGCTGTTTTTGTGGCTTAAGATGTTCTAATGTCCGCATATTATGCAGACGGTCTGCTAACTTGACCACAATCACCCGGATATCCTTCGCCATGGCGAGGAACATGCGGCGGAAGTTTTCGGCTTGGCGTTCGGTTTTACTGGAGAAGTTAAATTTGGAGAGTTTGGTGACGCCTTCAACTAAATGGCGAACCTCGGCACCAAAAATTGATTCAATCTCGTCCGGCGTGACATCCGTATCTTCAACCACATCATGGAGTAAGCCAGCCGCCATCATGGTACTATTGCCGCCTAAATCTCTTAATAAGCCAGCAACGGCTACGGGATGGGCGATATAAGGTTCTCCAGAGGCTCGATATTGTTCCGAATGCAGTTGATAAGCAAATTCAAACGCCCGCACCACTAACGCCGCGTCATCCGGCGTTGATGGGTCAGAGGTTGTAGAGGCTGTTGATAAACAGTCCTGCAACCAGTCGGGAACGTCTAGGTTATAGGTGGTGGTTAGGACAGTGGCACTCATAATTCTTTCCCTGACAGATCTATAAATAATTAGTAAGGATGGTTAAACGGTAATGGCAGTAAGATCTCTGTTTAGTGGTATAGTTATCAATTTTTGTGAATTCCAGAAATGGGTCAAAATTCCCTAGATTATCCGTATAGTAATCAGACCTAGATGAGAAATAGTAACATGAACTACCAGATATCCACCCTTGTTACCGGATACAGAAGCAATACGTCACTTCTGTCACGGACTTGATTTCCAGTAAAATCTTGAATAACCAAAGGACTGGGTTGAAGCCAACACGCTGAAATTTTTGCGGATGGTTGTCAATCGCTGGTCGCTAAGACAGCAAACGGTAACTGTTTTCCAAGAAATCATCAGTTTTGGCAGATAGTCCCTACCTTGGTTACTCGGCAATGAGAATGCCAGCTGACTCTCAGACTGAACCCTGATCTTCAGCTTGGTGGCAAATTCTTGTATTTATCAACAAAAATACAAGATTCTTTACATTTATTCTAGACCAACCTGTCTGATAATGTTAGTCCCCTCCCAACGGCAATCCTATCAGGACTTTAAACACGTCCTAGATGACCTGCACGCCTGCACCCAGAGTCAAGAGTTAGACAAAACCGAGATCCAGGAGCGTTTCCAGGCGGTGAAACAGCTCTTTCAAGGGCGAATTATCACGCTCAATCCCGATGAGGTTAATCAGGAACAAGTATCAGTATGGCAGTCTAGGCAAACCGAAATCCATAGACATATCCGACTTCTAGAAACTGATATGTTAATGTTGCGGACGGCGCGACATTCTGCAACCGTTCAGTCTAGGGTGGCTATCATCCGCGATCGCCTGAACACCCTGATTCAATACTGTAGTGCTATGCTTCAACTGTAGCGCTCTAGTCCAGTCCTGTCGAGGGAGTGTTGAGTGTGTAGGGGTGTAGTAGGTTACGCCTGAGTTTTGGGTTTTAATAAGGACAGGTGCTTTGAGGAAGAAAATCGGTGCAATGTCCTAAATGTAGAAAAGTAACGCTCTTAGACGGCTATTTAGAGCATCAGTTTGCCGTGAAGTATTGCCAAGAGTGTAAAGGCACCTGGATTCCTGCCAAAGAGTATGAAGCATGGCAGGCACGTCAACCGTCTGATCAGAAAATGCCTGACCTCCCCCCTGAATCACTAAATGTGGATTTTGTCAAGTCCCCTTTCGATGCCAAAGCCGCATTATGTCCAGAGTGCCAGCGCTATCTCTCTCGCGCTAAAGTTAATCTCAAGACTCCCTTTTATGTGGAACGGTGTTCTCACTGTCGCGGGATTTGGTGCGATTACGGGGAGTGGGACATTCTCGAAAGGTTGGGACTCCATACCATAGTTGAGCAACTCTTTACCAACGAATGGCAAAGTAAAACACGAGAACAGCAACTTTGGCAAAAAGAACGCCAAGCCACGGCGGAAAAATTAGGGAATGAGTTAGGGGCGCAGGTGATTGAGTTGGGGGAACTGTTAGCGGCACATCCAAATGGCGATTTTGGCGTGGCTTACCTGATGCGGCGCGTCGGCGGAAACTGGCAAAAGCACAATCAGAAATAGACTATGGGGATGTCCAATGATCGATGCTATCCTTAAACAAAAGGTTTTATATTAAGATATATTAAGCAATGTAGAGCAATAATCATGCCCAGCGTTTCTACTCCTCAAACCGCTCGTAAATGTCTACCCACAACTACCCAAAACTAAGCATTTTGGGTAGGTGGGGTGAGCGTGCAGACTCAGCCGTAAAAAAGAGTAACCTACCATCTGGCAAGGTTGGCTACGCTTTTTTGGTCATGACACCCAAGAATGAACGCTAGTTTTTGGCACTGTCGGAACTATCAACGAAAGGCGAGACATCGAAGAGAAGCCCTCTGATACTCCATAACAAGCCTTAGAAGCATTGTCGAAGCTAACATTACTTTACTTTGGACTGGTCAAACCGACCCAACAAATCATGTCAAACTATGTTTTTTTGATTGATGCCAATAAAACACCGATGAATCCAATTCATCCAGCACAGGCAAGGAAATTGATGGAAGCTGGCAAGGCGGCGGTGTTTCGTCGTTATCCATTCACATTGATCATGAATCGAGTGGTAGAAAACATCATTACCTATCCGCTCACACTCAAGATTGACCCAGGCTCCAAAACGAGCGGAATTGCACTGGTGAACAACCGGGATGAAGTTGTCTGGGGCATGGAACTTGAACACCGAGGGCAACAGATTAAAGACGCTCTTTTAACACGTAGAGCGGTTCGCCAGGGACGAAGAGGGCGCAATACTCGTTACCGTCAAGCTCGTTTTCTGAACCGCAAGCGCTCAAAGGGGTGGTTAGCACCTAGCTTGATGCACCGTGTTTTGACGATTGAAACTTGGGTGAAAAGGCTTTGCCAATTTGCACCCATCGCTGAAATCAGACAGGAATTAGTCCGATTTGATATGCAGCAGATGGAGAACCCAGAAATCTCAGGAGTCCAATACCAGCAAGGGACTCTCTTCGGTTTCGAGGTACGAGAGTATCTTCTAGAAAAATGGGGACGCAAATGTACTTACTGCTCAAAAAAAGGCGTTCCATTGCAAGTCGAACATATCATTTCACGCGCCAAGGGCGGTTCTGACCGTGTTTCTAACCTGTGTCTTGCCTGTGAAAAGTGCAACCAAAAGAAAGGGACTTCATACCTGAAAGACTTTCTCAAAGGTAAACCCGAACTAGAGAACCGCATTCTCAAACAAGCCAAAACGCCCCTGAAAGATGCTGCTGCGGTTAACGTAACGCGCTCGAAGTTATTCGAGACGCTCAAGGCAATGGAACTACCCGTGACGACCGGGACAGGTGGACAAACCAAATATAACCGCACTCGGTTAGGACTCGATAAAGCGCATTGGTTAGATGCTGCTTGTGTTGGTGTAACCGAAATGCTCACAGTTTTGACCAATAAGATTCTGCAAGTCAAAGCAACGGGTCAAGGCGGACGACAACGATGCCAAACCGATAGACTAGGTTATCCGCACAAGTATCGCCCATTGCGTCCGATTCATGGCTTCTGTACTGGCGACATCGTGAAAACGATCATCCCAAAAGGTGTGAACACAGGAACTTATGTTGCTCGACTTTGCCCATACAGCAACGGTAGAGGTGAGATCTATCCGACAACTGGCAAAAAACGGATTGGCATCAAACTCGAATATGTCGAAAAACCAATTCATCGAAAGGATGGCTACAGCTATGGGTGAAAAGTACCCAAACGGGAAGAAATGTCTAGATGTGTCCAGAAATTAACAAACAGCTTCTAACCCATCGCGTCGTTGTCATTGGTGCAGGAATTGGGGGTCTAACGGCTGGCGCACTTCTTGCCCGTCGAGGTTACTCAGTGTTAGTCCTCGACCAAGCCTTTGTCCCTGGCGGCTGTGCCTCCACGTTCAAGCGTCGCGGCTTTACCTTTGATGTGGGTGCAACCCAAGTGGCAGGTTTAGAACTAGGTGGCATTCATCAGCGAATTTTCCAGGAGTTAGAAATTGACTTACCTACCGCGACTCCCTGTGATCCCGCTTGTGCCGTATTTCTCCCTGGCGAAACTGAACCGATTAACGTTTGGCGCGACCCAGAAAAATGGGCAAAAGAACGGCAACGGCAATTTCCGGGGAGTGAACCCTTCTGGCAACTGATGACCACTCTATTCAATGCCAGTTGGAGATTTCAATCCCGTGATCCCGTATTACCCCCACGAAACCTCTGGGATTTGTGGCAATTAATCTCAGCGGTGCGTCCAGATACCCTGATTACGCTACCGTTTACGTTTATGACGGTGGGAGATGCATTGCGCGGCTATCGACTCTATGACAATCAGCGTTTGAGGACATTTCTGGATTTACAACTGAAGCTGTATTCTCAAGTGGATGCCGATGAAACCGCTTTATTGTATGCGGCGACAGCCCTCGGCGTTTCCCAAGAACCTCAAGGATTGTTCCACCTGAAGGGGAGTATGCAAGTGTTGAGCGATCGCCTAGTCGCCGCCTTGGAGAAATGGGGTGGTAAACTGCTGATGCGTCATAGCGTGGAACAGATTCAGGTTTCCAGGGGCAAAGTGACGGGCGTCGAGGTGAGAAATCAGAAAACAGGACAAGTTTGGACAGAATCAGCCGATGAAGTGGTGGCAAATGTCACCGCCCAAAACCTGGTCAAGTTACTGGGAAACCAAGCGCCCAAGGGATATCAGCGTCGCGTCGATAAATTACCACCAGGATCAGGTGCCTTTGTCATTTATCTAGGGGTTGACCAAAACGCTATTCCGGCAGGTTGTCCGCCGCACCTGCAATTTCTCTACGATTACGACAGTGAGATTGGTGAAAATAACTCTTTATTTGTCTCGGTTAGTCAACCCGGTGATGGTCGCGCCCCAGAGGGAAAAGCCACGATTATTGCCTCCTCGTTTACCGATACCCGACTGTGGTGGCAAGGTTCTCAGGAGGATTATGACCAGTTAAAACAAGATTATACCCAAGAGGCGATCGCACGGCTAGGTCAGTATTTTGACTTAACTCCAGAAACCATTATCCACCAAGAAACAGCAACACCCCGCACCTTTGCCTATTACACCGGACGCCATCAAGGAATCGTCGGCGGAATTGGTCAGCGAGTCCCGACATTCGGTCCCTTTGGCTTTGCTACTCGCACCCCCATTAATCACGTATGGTTGGTGGGAGATTCTACCCATCCTGGTGAAGGGACGGCTGGAGTCAGCTACTCAGCATTTACGGCTGTACGGCAAATTCAGGTAATCTAAAGAAAGAGTTTTATTGGTAGACTGCAATGGGATTAAACCTGTTGGCAATAGAATAGAGACCATAACCTTTGTAGGTTGTGTGTATACATAGTTGTTTGGATTAGGGAAAACTGCCGTGGATGGGGGGAATCAGCAACGAATCTTAGGTTATTTCATCGAAGAGGCGAAAGAACACCTTGATACCCTCGAACAAGGGTTAT
This sequence comes from Coleofasciculus sp. A1-SPW-01, assembly GCF_040217205.1. NCBI lineage: Bacteria > Bacillati > Cyanobacteriota > Cyanophyceae > Coleofasciculales > Coleofasciculaceae > Coleofasciculus > Coleofasciculus sp. A1-SPW-01. The sequence goes on from NZ_JAVJNP010000139.1 coordinate 30,134, forward strand.
TGAATGTGCAGGAAAGTGCCCAAGACCCAGAGATGGTCAATGAGATGTTCCGTGCGGCTCATTCGGTCAAAGGGGGGGCGGCAATGCTAGGCTTTAGCAGTCTACAAAAAGTTGCCCACCGCTTAGAGGATTGTTTGAAGATTCTCAAAGAACATCCCGTTAAGCTTGATCGCCATGTCGAGAGTTTATTCTTACAAGGCTACGACACTCTCAAAGACCTGATCGAACAACTTCAAGGACCCTTTGGTCTCCGGGATGATGAAGCCGATAAAATGGTGCAAGCTGCCGAACCGACGTTTAAGGAATTGCAGACGTACCTGGAACGGTTAATTAGTGGTGGAGAACCAGCAACCGCAGCTCCGGCAAAATCAGCAAAGGGTGGAGCGAAAGCGACGGGTCAAGCACCTGAGAACTTTTCTGCTCAGGTGACAGGTATCCTCAAGCAAATGTTGCAATTGTTCAAACAATCAGACACACCCGCCAATCGTCAAAAGCTGCAAGAGAATTGTCATAAGCTAGCGAAACTTGCCCAAACAGTTGAACCCTGGCAAGTCTTGGTAAAAAATGCCTCTGATGCGATCGCGAATTCGCAAAATTCGTTCCACTCTCTCGCACCTGTGATTATTAAAGAACTCAAACAAGCTAGCGATCAAGTCCAACAAGGAAAAGAGAGTGCTGTCAAGGCAAGTCCGGCGTTACAGAAGTTGGCAACAGCTACCCCCAGCAAAGGCGGTGGTAAGCAGATTACGATTACCGTGGAACCCAAAGCGGCAGCTAAAGCGATCGTCAAAGCCTTTGATAAACGGCAACTCACTCAACTGACTAAATTACTGGTTCAAGCCACTCGCACTTCTTCGTAGGTGATATCAAATCTGGAACCAGACAAAACGGAAGCGAAACCTCGGACAAAATTCTTCAATCCGCGAATCGCTCCGTTCAGCATGACAATTATTTGCTTAAGATGGGGGCAGAGGGACTTGAACCCTCACGACCTTTTACGGTCAACGGATTTTCATTCTCACTGTAGCTTTCGCTACTGCCTTCACTAGCATCTGAGAATTGGACTCTCCCTTTACCCTCGGCTTTACGTTAGGGTAGCTCCCGTCGAGTCTCTGCACCTTCCGATCCTTCGCTTCGCTCTAGGACATGGTTTTGACCTGTCGCTTCGCTTCAGTGAGCCTAGTTTTGAGTTAGTTTGGTTTAACCCATAACTCCACTCTTTTATCGGCTTGGCTCAGGATTGCCTTATCTGTTTTCAGACGTAGGTTTCCCTGAATTTGAGAGCATCCACTTGACAGATTTCTCCATCAAGGCTCAATTTACTTAAGTCCGTAGCGTCTACCATTCCGCCACGCCCCCCTTTCGGGTTGTGCTTCGGTATTGAAGTTTACATCAAAACCTCCGCATTTGTCTATTTGAACATTAAATGGGGCAGATTGGCAACTAGAAAATTTGAGGAACCTGGACAAGGTAATATAGTAGGGGCGATCAAGGAGGTTTAGGGTAGCCTGACAGGAAACCATTCACCTCTTGATTATGCGATATTATGCGATCGCCTGTATTTTAGAGACCCGTTACCGCTATAAGACCATCACACTATGATTGTTGCACTACTCTATCTCGCTTTAGGTGGACTCTACCTGGTTGTCGTTCCCTTGGTCACATACTTTTATCTCAAACAGCGCTGGTATGTGGCTAGCTCCTTTGAGCGTAGCTTCATGTACTTCCTCGTCTTCTTCTTCTTCCCTGGATTAATCCTGTTCAGCCCATTCCTGAACTTCCGCCCCAAGAAGCGTCAGATCCAAGCTTAATCACAAATGCGACGAATTGATGCGATCGGAATTGCCATCGGCGTGTTTGCGGCTGGTGGTATTATGTATCTCCTCTTACAGGTTGCTGGTTTGGATGAGATGAAAGCCGGGATTTGGAGTCAAGCCCTCTTAGTCGGCGGTTTACTCGGCTGGGTACTCACATATCTGTTCCGAGTGGGATCTCACAAGATGACTTATAACCAGCAACTGAAAGAGTACGAGGATGCTGTCTTGCAAAAGCGTCTCGAAGAGATGACCCCAGAAGAACTTGCTCAGTTACAAGCTGAATTGGAACAAGAGTCTGAATAAATCAACCCTGTTCCCTGTTCCCTGTTCCCTGTTCCCTAACCGATGACCAAAATTTCCCAGTGCTTCGAGACTCTACGCCAGCGCTCTGAATGTGCCTTTATTCCCTTTATCACAGCAGGTGACCCGGATTTAGTCACCACGGCTCAAGCTTTGCGAGTCCTTGACAAATCAGGGGCAGATATGATAGAGCTAGGTGTGCCGTATTCCGATCCCTTGGCTGATGGTCCCACGATTCAAGCGGCGGCGACACGAGCATTGAAACGGGGGGTACGATTGGATGATGTCCTCGCGATCGCGCAGGAAGTAACCCCCGATCTAAAAGCACCGATTATTCTATTTACCTATTACAACCCAATTCTCAATCGGGGAATTGAAGTCTTTTTAAAACAAATTGCTGCTGCTGGAATCGCCGGGTTAGTGGTACCGGATTTACCCTTAGAGGAAGCCGAATCCCTGATCCAGCCTGCGACTGAAATTGGCATCGAAGTGGTTTTGTTAGTCGCACCCACCAGTCGGAAAGCTAGAATTGACGCGATCGCGAAAAAATCCCAGGGCTTCATTTACCTCGTCAGCGTCACAGGCGTCACCGGGATGAGAAGCCAAGTTGCATCCAGTGTCCCCGATTTACTCGGGGAAATGCGGGCGGTTACTGACAAACCCATCGGAGTCGGTTTCGGTATCTCCCAACCCGAACAAGCGCGACAGGTGAAACAGTGGGGTGCAGATGCAGTAATTGTGGGGAGTGCTTTTGTGAAGCGTTTAGCCGAAGGAACCCCGACTGAAGGATTAAAAGCGATTGAGGAGTTTTGTCAATCTCTCAAGTCAGCGATTAAGTAGATGGACACAATCTAAAGTACTAAGAATGTTAAGGATTCTCCAACCCTTACTATTCCCTATTGCCTATTCCCGATTGCCTATTCCCTATTGCCTTTCCCCACCACAAAACTTATTCAGCAACCCCTACTGATGGTTAACCTTCCCACTCAAACTGATCCCCCCCTTTCACCTCGGCAAACCTTACCCACAATGTATGATTTACCGAGTGACAACCCGGAGGAACCTGGATTGCCAGACGAGTTTCATTTTTTACAACCCCTACTATTATTTCTTACCTTTCAACCCGCTAACTGGAATCCGGAGTTGGTATTTTCGGCTTGTGATTTGAATCTTTACTATGATGTGAACCATCCCCAGTGGTACAAACGCCCCGATTGGTTTGGGGTAGTGGGAATACCTCGGTTATATGAAGGGCGAGATTTACGCTTAAGTTATGTGGTGTGGCAAGAAGTAATCAATCCTTATGTAGTGGTGGAATTATTGTCTCCCGGTACACAAGAGGAAGATTTGGGTCAAACGGTGCAAACACCTGGAAATCCACCGACAAAGTGGCAGGTTTATGAGCAGATTTTGCGAATTCCGTACTCAATTGTTTTTAGTCGCTATACCAATGAACTTCAGGCGTTTCAGTTAGTCGGGGGTCATTACGAACCGATGAACATGATTGATAATCGCTTATTGATGCCGGAGTTAGGGTTAAGTTTAGGACTATGGCAGGGAAGTTTTCGAGGAATTAACCGTTTGTGGTTACGGTGGATGACACTTGAGGGAGAGTTGATTTTAACGCCGGAAGAAGAGGCTGTCGAGGCGCAGGAACGGGCAGTTGCGGAACGGGAAAGGGCAGAACGATTAGCAGCACGATTGCGGGAGTTGGGGGTTGAACCCGATGATGTCGAGTAAGGGCGATCGCTCTTTTCAGTTCAGATCTCAATCGGCAGTAAGTAGGTGGACAAAATTTTGCCCACCTTACCGAATCAGGGCAAATGTACCTGTTCGTTGGCGCAAATATGCCCGGAACCGTTCTGCCAATTTTAAAGCAAGTTTCCAAACTTTATTCCAGTTTACCTCTTAAAAACAATAAAACTGGTCATCCGTCAAGTTGATTCAGAAAATTCTGTGTTATCTGAATTTAAGGACGAAAATAAATGATGCCAATTTGGAAAACTTGTTTCGGCTTCTTTCACTTCAAAGGTAACATTACAAGCCTGGGATTGTTCTAGCGCCTGAATGCAAAGTTCAGCAATATCCTCTCGACTGACTTTCCCTCGGATATTATCGCCTTGCTCAAAGGCTAAACCTTTACCGCCGGGTTCTTCAGTCAAAGCACAAGGACGAATAATCGTATAGGGAATACCACTTTCCCGCACCGCCTCCTCTCCCCGTAGTTTCCAGGTGAGAATGCCGCCTAATTGATCATTCATTCGCACGGCTGGAGGTTCTTCTTCTAAGTTAATTCCGGGACGCCCTGGACGGGTGACGCCAGCAGAACTAATCATAATAAATTGGGGTAAATTCAGACCATTGTAAGCTTTGATTGTTTCTACTTGTAAGGAAAACATTCCGGGTTCAAAGTGGGGATTAAGTGCGCCGTCATACTCAAACTTACTTAGCATCAATTGCACCGCGTAAATATGGCTCGGATCAAAAGGTTCCGCATCCTGGAGAGTTTTGGCACGAAATACCGGAATCAGCGCCTCAAAGGGAACGCGAACATCAATCCAGGTATCTTTTTCAGTATCAAACGAGTAGCAGTAGGAAATGCCATCCCACCGTGATTCTGTTCTCAGAATAAACTTATAACGCTGTCCATCGCCTTTAACACGCAGTTCCATCCCCTCATATCCCACTAAATTTAAGGGTGGCTCGAAATTACGGGTACGAACGGAAACAAAACCACCCGAATTTTTGGTAGATACTGTGCCACTGAATAATGCCGCATTATCAATTAGACGAATTGAGCTTTCACTCACACCACCCATCACGACATCATCCACAGCCCCCCAGGTTTCTTTTACATCATCTGAGGGATGTTTGAAATCAAAAATGAGTTGTTTTCCGGGTTCGAGATGATTAGCGGCGACTTGAACTAAATTCTTAATCCCTTGATAGTCTACAATTTCGGGGCTATCAACTACTTCTGGCATATAGAATTTGATGCCTTGATAATATTTTTCCCGGTTTGGTGTATCTCCTTCTACAGGTTGCACCCGAACACCTGTACAACAAATAACGGCGGAGATACCGTCCATCATGGCAGGGGTTAAGGTTTCTGGGATAGTGATATCAGCTTCAAATAGTTCCACCTCATCTCCCAGCATTTCCCGCCCTCGCTGAGAATCTCTGACTAAAGCGCGTACCGGATAATCCCGTTCCATCAGACGCCGCACGACTCGCTTCCCGACGCCACCCGTTGCACCAGCTACCACTATCTTACCCAATCGTTTTCCTCCACTTTGGCTTGGTTTATGATGTTGTGTATTACCTGAAAATAAGCGTTTTAAACAGCTAATAAAAGGGATAACCTCAAAGTAAGCTAATGTTTTGACAAATCTACCAGCATCCCATTGGGAGCGATTATTCTGGGTCATTATCCCCTCCTATACTATTTATTTTTTTCAGTGTACCGAATGGATCGGCTACTTCGATAATCAGATAAATATCGGATGCTAGGGGATGATGGTCAGCATAGTCTAGGGGATCAACTCTGACGAGAGCAACATCGGGTTCGGGTTCCGAGCGATCATTTATTCGATGGTACTCTTCAATAGTCCACAAGCGCAGTTTGACGGGGGGTTGAGTTTTTGGCATAACTTTTCTTGCTAAGATTGACCCATGGTTATCAATAATTTGAGGATTCATCGTTTATTGTACTCACTTCTCTCCCAGCCAGCCATATTGTTTACTGTGCCTTGATGGATACTTGGTATTGAGATTCTCGAAATATTCATCGGTCATGGTTTCAGTTCTAGAGTTGACAATCACGGATTTTCCGGTAGTTTAGTATAAAATGCTCGAATCTGGACTTGTGCGCCCTAAGCTGCATCCAGAATAATGTTTAAGCTGAATAGGTTTAGCTGTGAGTTCTAAGAATTTACCGGAAACCACTGCCTACGTTCGGATTACCCAGCACTCTTGGCAACAGGGCAAAATTGAAGGAGATGTTCAAGCGGCTGCTTATGAGTGGCAGTTTCAATGGCGTTTCCGTCAAGGTCAGTTAGTCGTCAGACCTGCTTTGGGACGTGCTTTAATTCAAGAACCACTGGGTCGATTTTTAGAACGTTGCGATTACCAGTTGGAACCAGGAGGAGATTATGCGTTTACTATTCGGGCGGAATTATAAGAGTGTTGAGGGTTAACCCTTCACAGCTTTCGAGGAAACATGGTTTGTAGGGGCGGGTTTAGGGACTTTGGTATCGCTAAGCTGTCATGCATTTAAATTGGGTATTAGTAGCGAGCAAGATGCTCGCACTACAAGGCTTTCGCCGTTATTGATATTAAGGTTTAAATGCCGAACAGCTTATTGATGATAACGTTGGTTCAAAACCCGCCCTGACCTAATTTTTAGGTCTGAGTTTGTAAGTAACGCTCAATGAGTAAGATAGCGACAATATCATCAATCGGTCGAGGTGGCTGGCGCATCCCTTGGGGAATTAGGCGTTGGAGTCCTTTGGGGGGATACATTTGCCAGTAGCGATCGCGGGCTTCTAATGTACTATAGCGTTCATCGACTAAGACAATGGGAATAGGGGCGGAAATGACTTCTCGAATTTTCCCTTGCCATTGCTTAGAGGTGGTTTGGTTCCCCATGACAATTGTCTCAATGGGAAACTGCTGAGATAATCGTTTAATGGTTGCGATCGCCTGATCGGATGGTATCACTTGATGATAGGAAATCTCTTGGTCTTTCCCTTTTACGGCTAAACCACATTTATCGCGTCCTGGGTCAAACCCTAATATCATGATTCAAACTATTTATTCCACTATTTTAGCTGTAGCGAGGAACGAACATCAGCATCTGGTAGAGATTCTTCATTCCGCTTCGCTCCATTCAGAATGACATAATTGGGTGCTTGGATACTCACGAGTATGACCAATGACGAATGACCAATGACCAATCACATCGAATTTAGATATTTCTCCAATAATTCAGGCAGGTAATCATATCCATCTACACCAATTAAGGGAAGAATTTTTGACCGCTGCTGCTGTAGGATTTCTTGGAATACTTCCCCTCCCAATTGCCCTTGCAAAATCGTCAGTAATCCCACGGCTTTGCGCCAGTCTTCTGTCCCAATCTGCTCCAATAAATATCCGCCCAAGCTGCCTGTATAAATCGTTTTACTCCAGTTTTGTAACTGATAGTAGGCTTGTGCCAAGTACGCTAAATTAAGTCCCTGCAAATACAAATCTCCAGAAAATTGTGCGGCTTGCCACCCTTGTTCTAAATAAGTAATCGCCTCTTGCGGTTGTTGCATAACCACATAAGCAATCCCCAAACTACATAAACACAGGGCTTGACTTTGGCGATCGCCTAATCGTTCTAACAATTGCCGCCCTTGTTGCAGGTACATGATGGCGCTTTCGTAGACATCAGGATCAAGGGCTTGCTGTTGGGCTTGAAAGACCTCACTATAGCCTAAATTCGCTAAGGCGTTGGCTTCACCTAATTTATCCCCGGCTTGCCGTGCTAAGATTAATGCCCGTTGGCTATAATTAATCGCCTCAGCATAATTTTTCTGTGCCACACAGATTCGGCTTAAATGATTGTAATTAGCAATTTCACAGACGCGATCGCTCGCTGAACGGGCAATCTCTAAAGCTTGCTCATGGAATTGTATGGCTCGATTATATCGACCTTGCGCCCGTTGGGAATAGCCTAATAACGTAAGAATTCGCGCTTTCTCTTCGGTTCCCTCGACACGCCGCAAGGGTTCATCCAGATAATCCATCGCATTCCGCAGATAATTCCCACTTAAGGAGGCAAAAACACCGCCATATAAAGGAAAATACTCCCGTTGAGCAAACGTGCGGAGAATTTGCAACGTCGCCTGAAAACAGCTATCGATCAAGCGTTCTCGTTGGGGAACCGTTGCTTGATTTAATGCCAGGGCAATTTGTGACCAGATTACTGCAAATACAATAAACGTGGAAATCGAGAGTCTCGCCCCCATTTTGGAGTTATAGACTCGTTGATCAAACCACTGAACTAACCGACGTTGTAACCATTGCAAAACAACGGTTAATTCCACCCAAGCATCCAGTTCTAAGGTTGGCTGTTGGCGAATCCATTCATCGAGAGGTTGATTATACGCCAGCGCTTGGAACAATGACTTAGGTAGAGGACGATTCACCTTTTTTGCCCAGAGTCCCCAAGGTCCGCGTTGTTCAGCGAGTTCCTCAAATCCCAAGGAACCCTGACTTTGCTCATAAATCCAGCTTACTAAATCATTTTCCAAATTTCCCCAAGCGGCTAACCCCCCAGTAATTCCTTGGGCTAGCTGTTCAAGTTCCCTGGCGCGATCGCTGTCGGAACTGGCGGAGGCTTCCTGCTGAAGTGTTTTGGCTAGTTGAGCCAATTGAGATAGATTCAGGACAGGTTCTCGATTCGGATCGATCGCCCGTAGGAAAGCCGTCAACCGTTCACTCTGATCAGCTTGGGTAATTCCCTGGATAGCCGTTGCGATCGCCGCAGACACCTGATTCTCCTGCTGTACCCGTTCCCATTCGCTGCTAATCATATTCAGCGCCCTCTGCGCCCGTATCGCCTTAGCCTGTTTGAGTTCACTCGCTGGATTATCGATTTGTTCCTGAGTGCTGCTGTGACGTTCATCCAGACAGCGTTCAAACATTTCCCCGGTTCCACTACTGACACCTGACGCCAGCGTTTGGTAAACCTGTCGCTTGGATCGGATTTTTCCTTTCAGCGTCGCGGCGACAATTTCATCAATCAGTTGAAAACAGCGATCGCGTAACGGTATAGAGTTTGTCATAAAAGCAAGCATAAGGCAGAGGGCTTGTATGCAGAGGGCAGAATGCCCAAGCACTTGATTTATGGTATCTGCTTTTTCGCCTATTGTTAACGGGTGGGCATTTGCAGCCAAGAACCAGCCCGGAACTCAAGTTCCGGCTAAAAGCTAAAACCCGTTAAAACGGGTTAAAAGCTTATGAACTACAGCGACTTACTTTGTTGAAGTCGCTGTTTCTGACGCTTCCTCGCTCCTAGTTGCTTCATGCTTCCACAATCAGTAGAGCTAGGCAGCTCTGCGTCTAAAGAGGTTCGTTCCAAGCCCCTTGCCCAAATCTC